>JACDAZ010000268.1 GCA_013695175.1 Flavisolibacter sp.
GCCTAACTTCATAGTTAAGCATACAAAGCATGGCACAAATAGTTACACTAACTTTTAACCCGGTTATTGATAAAAGCACAACGGTTCAGGCACTAGTACCAGAAAAAAAATTACGCTGTTCGGCACCTAAATTCGAACCCGGTGGTGGAGGCATTAATGTAGCAAGAGCAATAAAAAAATTGGGTGGAGATGCTTTAGCTGTGTATCCGGCAGGAAGCTATACCGGGAAGTTTTTTCAGATACTGATGGAAAGGGAAGGTGTAGCATCCAAAGTAATAGACATAAAAAATAATACAAGGGAGAACTTAATTGTTTTAGAATCAAAAACCAATCAGCAATTTAGGTTTGGCATGCCCGGACCTGAGCTGGCAGAAGAGGAGTGGCGACAATGTTTGAAAGTAATAGAAGAAATAAAAGATCTTGCTTTTATTGTTGCCAGTGGAAGTATGACCCCTGGATTACCTACAGATATCTATGCTCAATTATCAAAAATCACTCAAAAGAAAAAAGCGAAACTGGTTGTTGACACATCCGGAGAACCTTTAAAAGAAGCAGCTAAAGCCGGTGTTTACTTACTAAAACCCAATCTTGCTGAATTAAGTTCCCTGGTAGGTAAAGAAGAAATTGAAGCTGAGATGGTGGAAGATGTTGCGAGAGAACTTATTGAAAATGGAAAATGTGAAGTAATCATGGTTTCTATGGGAGCTGCAGGTGCAGTATTAGTAACAAAAGATGAAGTAGCTCATGCTGTACCACCAACTGTTAAAAGAAGAAGTACAGTAGGTGCAGGTGATTGTATGGTTGCAGGTGCAGTTTTAAGCTTATCAAAGGGCTGGACTGTAAAGGAAGCATTACAATATGGTGTAGCCAGTGGTACTGCGGCTACAATGAATCCCGGTACTGAGTTATGTAAACTGGAAGACGTAGAAAGATTATATAAAATAATGAGAAGGTCCCCATAAAAAAGTTCCCCCGCCGAAGCAGGGGATACTTTTTTCTCACAGTAAAAGCAAAGACTATTTTAAATTAAATAAAGACTATTTTAAATTAAATGTAGTAGCAGTCTTGATAACTGCTGTTGGTTTAATAGACTCCTCCACTTTCAATTTCGCTGCATCGGAAGGCACAATTACTTTTGTTCCCCACAATTCTCCAATGGTTGGAGCAATGACTAAGGCAACAATAGACATCAATTTAATAAGGATATTCATTGAAGGACCGGAAGTGTCTTTAAAAGGATCGCCTACAGTATCACCCGTTACTGATGCTTTATGAGGATCAGAACCTTTATAATACATTTCACCATTGATTTCTACACCTTTTTCAAAACTTTTTTTAGCGTTATCCCATGCACCACCGGCATTATTTTGAAACATACCCATCAATACTCCACTTACTGTAGCACCGGCTAAAAATCCACCCAAAGCTTCTGGTCCAACCAAAAAACCAACAAGGATAGGAGAAAGAATGGTAATAGCACCGGGCAACATCATTTTTTTAAGGGAAGCTTCAGTTGAAATAGCTACACATTTATCATACTCAGGTTTACCTGTTCCTTCCATAATACCCGGGATATCCCTGAACTGCCGGCGCACTTCTTCAACCATTGCCATGGCAGCCTCACCCACAGCACGAATGGCTAATGAAGAGAATATGAATGGGATCATAGCTCCTACAAAAAGGGAAGCAAGTACACGGGCATTATATATATTAATTCCATCTATACCAACCACACCTACATATGCAGCAAAAAGGGCAAGAGCTGTAAGTGCTGCAGATGCAATAGCAAATCCTTTACCTGTAGCAGCTGTTGTATTACCTACAGCATCCAGGGTATCCGTTTTTTCACGAACTTCTTTAGGTAGTTCACTCATTTCTGCAATACCACCTGCATTATCTGCAATAGGACCAAAAGCATCAATAGCTAATTGCATAGCAGTAGTTGCCATCATACCGGCAGCAGCTATTGCTACACCATATAATCCCGCAAATTCAAATGCCCCCCAGATACCACCTGCTAAAACAAGAATGGGTAAAAAGGTAGATTCCATACCTATTGCCAACCCACCTATTATATTAGTTGCATGCCCTGTTCCTGACTGGCGCACAATACTGTTTACAGGGCGTTTACCCATTGCTGTATAATATTCAGTGATGATACTCATTAAAGTACCTACTGTTAAACCTAAAACTATAGCTCCAAAAACACCATTTTTAGTAAATTCTTCTCCACGTAAACTCATAGTATCCGGCATCAGGTATTGAACAAGGAAAAAAGCTGCTATAGCTGTTAAAACTATTGAACCCCAGTTACCCATGTTCAACGCTCTTTGAACAGCATCTGTGCTAACACCCACCTTATCTGAAATTCTAACGAAGAAAGTAGCTACAATTGAAAATAATATTCCTATACCCGCCAATAACATTGGTAAAAGAATAGGAGCATAACCACCAAATTCATCAGAAGAAATAGTTTCTTGTCCCAATACAATAGTTGCTAATACAGTAGCCACATAAGAACCAAATAAATCGGCACCCATACCAGCCACATCACCTACATTGTCACCTACATTATCTGCAATAGTTGCAGGATTACGGGGGTCATCTTCAGGAATACCGGCTTCCACTTTACCTACTAAATCAGCACCCACATCGGCAGCTTTGGTATATATACCACCACCCACACGGGCAAATAAAGCTATACTTTCAGCACCTAAAGAAAACCCTGTCAAAACTTCAATAGCACGAAGCATTTCAGCAGAATTTACACTTAACTCAGGAGCAAAATATTGACGCAGTATTATAAATAAACCACCTAAACCTAAAACTGCCAAACCTGCAACACCCATACCCATTACGGCACCTCCGGTGAAACAAACTTTTAGCGCTTTTGATAAAGAAGTACGTGCGGCATGGGCAGTACGTACATTAGCTTTAGTTGCAGCACGCATACCAATATAACCAGCCAATGCACTAAAAAAAGCACCAACAAGAAAAGCCAGAGCAATAGACCAGTGGGAGTGCTCATTACGCGAAGCCATAAAACCCAAAAGAAGAGCTACTATAACCCCAAAATAGGTAAGGATTTTCCATTCAGCTCTTAAAAAAGCCATAGCACCTTCAGCAATGTATGCTGAAATTTCTTTCATTCTGTCAGTACCTGCATCTTGTTTGCTTACCCAAATAAATCTGTTGAAAGTGTACAATAAACCAATCAAACCCATTATAGGAACTAAATACAGGAGAAAAGTATTATTCATATTGCACTGTTATTTAAAATAATCATCTGTTTTTTTAGGGACGCAAAGATAGGGGTTGAAGTGGATTTTGAGCTGCAGCCCTGAATGCTTAAAAGGCAGGATAAATTGTTTTTATTTCAATGCCTCACAAACAATGGCTTGCATGGGCAGCCTGGTATATAGATTTTCCTGTATCAGTTGTCTTAGCCTTTCACGTATCTGCTGTTGTGGGGCATTTACCTGTTGTAAATAATTGGTGAGTGGTGATCCATCAAGTATTCCTTTTATCATACTGTCAATATCAGTGGATTCTGTTTCTATCTGAACAACTGAAAGAGTATTATTCTTAAACCCTGCTTCTTTCAAAATTTGTTTTATATGCTCCTGGTCATAAAAAGAAAAAGGACCTTTTTCAAAAAAGAGCGGAGGATCTTCTTTTATAAGTTCTAACAATACCTGTTGTGTAAGATTGGAAAGCATATTATTTTCAACTTTATCCCATGTATTAAAGAGAAAAACACCACCTTCTTTTAAAACACGGTGCGCTTCTTTAAAAGCTTTTAATTTATCCTCAAAGAACATGACTCCAAATTGGCATACCATCAAATCAAATTCTTTTTCATTAAAAGGCAGATCCTGTGCATCCACCTCCTGCCAAATCACCCGTTCATCTATAATTCTTGATTTTGCTACAAACATCATATCACCGTTCAAATCAGTAGCTATAACTTGTACTTGTGCAGGTAAAGTATTTAAAAGATGATGGGTAACTCTTCCTGTACCGCATGCTAATTCCAATACTTTTTGCACCTCTTTTTCATTCACTCTTTTTACAAGATCTTTCGCAAAAGGTTCAAATAATATGGGTCCCAGGTAGGTATCATAATTTTGAGGAACTGATCCGGAAAAATTAATATCTGCTGTCATGCTTTTTCAAAGCTAAAATAAAAGGCAGGATGCATCATAAAAATCTCGGGTATTATTCTTGAACATCAAAATCATGCATTATAGAAACAAGAGCAGGTGGCTTATTATTATGATAGCTTTTGTATGTTTTACTCCTGCTTTTGCACAAACAGATTCTTCCGGAACTAAAATAAAAGAAGAAGTTTTTTCAATAGGGTTGGGTGTACAGCATGGGTTTATTTTTGCTCATTCAGAAGCTGTTCAAAATACAAAAGGAGCACGTCCAACAGGTGTTGAAGCAATACTTAGCTGGCAGCGAACAGATTCAGCCATTTGGAATCTTTGTAATTGTTATCCAAGAAAAGGTTTACTTCTTTCTTATTATGATTACGATACAAAAATCTTGGGTAAAAGCATCACTGCTGCTTATTTCCTGGAACCTACCTACAAAATAAATAATCGCACCTTTTTTTCATTTAGAGGAGCCGGTGGAATTTCTTATTTAACCAACCCATTTGACAGTATAAAAAACCCTGCAAATCAATCTTACAGCACAACAATGAGTGTTTACTTACTGGTTGGAGTAGGAGTCTGGTATAAGTTAAATGAAAGTTGGTGGCTCAATTCATCTGCCAATTACCAGCATGAATCAAATGGTGGAATGAAAGAGCCCAATAAAGGAATCAATTGGCCCACCGCAGGCATAGCTATCAGCTATCAGCCAAAAGCAGCAAATTATTTTACCGGCATCAGGTCATCGGAAAAATTCTGGAAGAACAATAAAATACGATGGGATGCAGCTTTATTTGGAGTAGCCAGGAGAACACAAACAGAATCAGGTTCCAGCAGAAAAGCATTGGTTGGATTTTCAGCTATTGCATCAAAACAAGTGGGTCGTATTAATGCAATAACGGCCGGTACTGAAATATATAGAGATGCAAAACTTTCTTACAGGCTAAAAAGTGATTCTATAGATGCAAGTTCTATAAAGGCAGGATTGCTGGCTGGACATGAGTTTTTACTGGGTAAATTTATTTTTAGCCAGCAACTTGGAGTATATGTTTTTGATCAAACACCTTATTATGACAGGCTTTACCACAGGTGGGGGTTAATTTATAATATCAGTAATAATATAGGAGCCGGCATTAACCTAAAAGTACATAAACAGGTAGCTGAATTTGCTGATCTCAGATTTATTTATCGCCTATATTATTAAATATAATATACCGGCAACTGTGGTTGCCGGCTAATTTTTAAGAATACCTTCCTGATTGCAGCCTGCTTGCTATCTCAATTTCAAGGTCGTCAGGTAATACACCTGCATCATCATCAATGGCTGTTAATCGTCCCATGCTTGAATCCCAGGTAAAAATGTGTTCATCACTTCCATTATAACTAACACGAAACCTGGTTTCTTCATTAAATGAAAATGGAGTTGCCTTAACCATATATGGAACTCCGCTTACACGAATCTCAAATCTTTGTTCTTCCATACTTATTTTTTATGCAGATGCAGCAAATTAGATTCCAAAAAACTATGGATAAATAATACATTAATGGCTTGAAGTTTGAACAATTAGATGAGATTTTTTAACCATCAAATTTGAATATTATGAACAGAGATAATAAGCCTACAGATCCAAAAGATACAAAAGCCCGCGAACAGGAGGAATCATTGAAAAATAGTGATAAGCATGGTCATCAGCATGCATCAACCAGTAAAGAAGGTATGGATCCCGGGCAGGATAAAGTAGCTAAGAATTCCCGTAAAGGAGCTGGACAACAGCAAAGTTCCGGTGGTAATCCGGCTATGACAAAATAATATTTATTCTTCTACGTGCAGTGAAGCTTCTTAATTCTTAATAAAAACTGTGGAATATTTCCATCATATTTGTTTTGAATGTATACTATCCTGTTAAAGCAGGAGTGGCATACTTTGTGTTATTTGAAGAATACCTACTTACAATAAAAAAAATTAAAGCCCCCTGGCTCGAAAGAGACCGGGGCTTTATTTTTACCCTCTTTCCCAGACAATATGCCTGCAAATTGAATTCTAACTCTTTGATCACCTTAATATTGGCTTGTTATAAACCTATTTTAATGTAGGTTTGCCGCCATTTTATGCAACCGATACAGGAAATATTCCCTGAACTTTCTAAGCCTAAACGAATTACAATCACCATGCATCAGAAACCTGATGCCGATGCCATGGGAAGTGCATTAGGATTATACCATATTTTAGTGCAGCTTGGGCACGAGGTGCTTGTGATTTCTCCAACGAATTGGGCAAGATGGTTAAACTGGATGGAAGGTGTTGATGAAGTTTTAGATTACGAGCTGCATAAAACAAAAGCAGATGAATTTTTAAATACTACAGATTGGCTTTTTTGCCTTGACTTTAACCATCTTGACAGAACAAAATCCCTTGCTAAAAAATTGAATGAAATAAACTGCATTAAAATATTAATAGACCATCACCAGGAGCCTGATCTTCAAACATTTAATTATGGTGAAACTAATACCACTAAAAGTTCTACCTGCGAAATGGTGTATGATTTTATAGTGCATTCGGGCAACAGAGATAAGATAAACAAATATGTAAGCGAATGCCTTTATGCAGGTGTAGTTGCCGATACCGGTTCTTTTCGTTTCTCTTCCACATTAGCCAGTGTACACCATATGGTGGGTTATTTAAAAGAGCAGGGGCTGGAGCATACGAAGGTACATGAAGCTTTATATGATAATTTCCATGAAAACAAACTTCGTTTCCTTGGACATGTACTTTCAAACCGTATGGAGGTGTTATATGAATATAATACGGCCATGATCAGCATACCAAAAACTGATATTTTAAAATATGATATCAAAACGGGGGATACAGAAGGTTTGGTTAATTATCCCTTATCTATTGAAGGCATCAAGTTAGTTGGGTTGGTTATTGACAGGGACCAGGAAAGAAAATGGTCTTTTAGAAGCAAAGGACAATTTGATTGTAACACCTTTGCAAGAAAATATTTTGAAGGCGGGGGTCATTTTAATGCTTCTGGTGGCAGGGACAGCGAAAATCTTAATGTAACAGTAAATAAATTCAAACAGGCAATTTCTGAAAATAAAACTCTTTTACAATAAAAACACAATAATGCAACTTAAACATTTATTCATTGCAGCCGGATTTGCTTTATTAGCAATTGGTTGTGGTAAAGTAGATTTCAAAAAAACCAAGGGTGGTATGCCTTACAAACTTTATCCCAGTAAGCAAGGAGCAAAAATTACTGAAGGCAAGTTTATAAAAGCCCATGTAACACAAAAAATTAAAGACAGCGTAGTATTTACAACATATAACAGCCTGCCTGTTTATTTTCCCTACCAGGAGAGTAATAACAGTTATGATATTTCGGAACTATTTCCTCTTTTAAAAGAAGGTGATAGTGTTTATGCTGTACAGGTAATGGATACTTTCATGAAAAGAAATCCTGAAATGATGGCCCAGTCCCCTTATAAAAAAGATGATAAAATCACTACTACATTAAAAATTTTAAAAGTTTTTGATACACAAGAGCAATACCAGCAGGATGAGGAAAAAGAAAGAACTGCCTTGCTGACCAAAGAAGATGCAGATGTGAAAGCATATCTATCAAAAAATAATGTAAATGATGCTCAAAAAACAGGACAAGGTACTTATGTACAGGTTTTGGAAAAAGGTAGTGGGGCACCTGTAGAAGCTGGTAAATATGTAACTGTTATGTATAGAGGGCAAACCTTTGGAGGCACTGTGTTCGATACCAATATGGATGATACCAAGGGACACACTGAACCTTTAGGTTTTATGGTTGGTGTAGGACAAATGATTAAAGGATTTGATGAAGGTGTACAATTACTAAATGCGGGTGGCAAAGCACGAATTTATATTCC
>JACDAZ010000272.1 GCA_013695175.1 Flavisolibacter sp.
ATATTGTATTGAATAGATTTTTTCTTCTTTCATTCACATACAACTTAAACAGGATGGGGGGGAAAAGTATGATTCCGCGAATGTTTGAAAGAGCAACAAGAAATTTAAGAATTGTGCAATAAAAAAAATCCCGCTTCAAGCGGGATTTTATGTTACTTAAGTGTTCTTTTCTTCATGGGTACAAAACTATGTGCAACAGAACTGCGCCCAAAAAGTAATATGCCAAACACTGACTTCATTAACAGCCACAAATTGAAAGAAGGTTTATAATAGTTTTCATAAATCTTCACTTCCTCCCGGGCATGGTAAATTCTCTTGTTTTTCATTTTGGATATTTAAAAATTGACGAAAGATTGGAAAATAGTAAAAATTTGTGGATAAAAGAATAAAATTTGTGGATTTCCTGATTATTTTGTGCATAATCTACCTTTATGAAATACCATTTTTTAGTAACTGCTTTATTTATTTATTCATTTCAATCTGGCGCTCAGTTTAGAATTCCTGTTCCCAGTGCTATCCGGTCCGAAGTACAAAAAGTAATTGAGGATTACCCGGGCGGCTTTTCCAACTCCAGAACACATATAATTGTTGAAAACCCACAAACAATTGAGTATGCTACCCGATGGAAGCCCTCAGGCGCAGAAGAAGCCTCGGTAGTACAATATAGTTCGGGCAAAAGGGCTATTTATACGTGGCAGGCTTTAATGTTATCTACCGAAAGTTTTGAAGAGGCCGTTAAACAATACAAATGGCTCTACACCCAAATTAAAGGGATGAATGTAAAGTACGTGGTGGATATGTATACTTTAGAAGGAAAATATTATGCTCCTGAAGAAAGCAAAAAATTTACTGTATCTGCATTATCAGTGGCTGCAGCACCGCCGCAATTAAAAAAACTTAAAGTTGAAGTGGCTATGCAATATGAATTTCCGGAATGGAAAGTAAAATTGCTTGTTTACGATAAAGAAAGAGAAGATGATGAAAGAGGAGATATAAATGATTAATTCAATGAAAAATCGCACTGATTAAATGTAACAATTGTATTCAAAATAAAGAAGCTGTCTCAACATGGTGGGACAGCTTCCTTTTTTCTTATTTACTTTTATTGAACAATTCTAATGCTTCTGTTTCCACCCGGATTATTTTTTCGCATTTCTTCCATTAGTTTATCTCTTTCCTTATTAAATTCTTGAGCGGTCAATCTTTTGCCGCCTTTAGGTTCTTTTATAGAAGCAACATTTACTTTAGGAGAAACTTCAACAGCTTTATAAACTGTTCTTCCATTATTTACATTTAATTCTAAAATTAATCCGGGTAATTGCCCCTGAAATTCTGAAGGACCTGCAGGAACAGGTACTTCAGATGTAAACCATGCAGTAATATAAGATGTATCTGCTACTTGCTGACGTTTCATTTCACCATTTTCCATTGTCATTACCGATCTTGATCCTATGCGTTCAGCTACCGCTTTAGTAGCATTAAAATTTAAAATTGATTTATTTTCTTCTGTAAGTTTCCATTTTAATTTGCTGATACTGTCTTCAACCAAAAATTCCCTGTCAAACAAATCGCGTTGATCAATCCTTTGTGCCTTTTCAAAATTGTAATAAATGACATCATCATTACCTGCCATGCGCATCATAAAACCAGGACCGCTAACAGTTGAATTATCTCCTTCTGCATTTGGAATAACTCTCCAGATGGATTGGTTGTTTCCAAATAGCAATTCAAAATTATCCGTTCGTTGCGGTGGTACTAAATGTGCAACTTCTGAGTTTACATTAACTCTTAATTGCATGGTTCTTTCATAAATTACCTTTCCTTCTTTTAATTGAGCATCTGCAGAAAAAAAGGCAAGAACTGATAAGGAAAGCAATATCTTCTTCATAACTTTTTAAATCAAATTTAGATTTGATGTTAATGAAATTATGTTAAGGCAGCTGACAAATACGTTAATAATGGTTAAACCATGGATGAGTGGTAAATTGAATGGGTATTTTTGCCCAAATGTTACATATCAGGAACATAAGGTGGTTGCCCGTACTAATGGCTTTAACTATTCTGATCATTACGGGTTTCCAGGTATATTGGTTAAAGAAGTCGTACGACAGGGAAAGGCGAAACGTTGAAATGCGAACGAATATGATGTTCAGGGAAACGGTTCATTCTTTACAAGCCTCAAAATTAGATTTAGACAATATAAGCATTGATTCTACCATTAAATCAAGGATTTTATCACCTGTACAAGATGGAAGTGATTCTAAATTCAAACCAAGACAAAAAATGATTGCTTTGGTAAATGCTTTAAGAGAAAAAGCAAAAGATTCAGCACGTGGCAATACAATAATTTTTGAGAGAGTGACAGAAACGGGTGCTCCTACGCGAATTTTAAGCAGGCACCAAAGCAGGCTTGTTCAATTTTTATCTGAGGTAGATTCACTACAGGATTCAGTAACGGTTGTGGAAATTGAGCAGTCATTGAAAACAAGAATGCAGCAACAAAATATGGAAGTGCCCTTTTTTGTAAATCGTATTCAAAAAGAACTGGATGGAGAAAGGCAGTTTAATGAGGTAACCTTAGGTTTTTCCAATCCGATAACCTATCAGTTACAGTTAGGAAATATCTTTTTTCTTTTATTAAAACGCATAGGAGTTCCGATATTATTTTCTTTTTTCCTCATTGGATTTACCATATTGTCATTTGCTGTTTTATATAACAATCTTTTAAAACAAAGAAGATTAGCAGATATAAAAAATGAATTTATCAGCAACATTACACACGAGTTAAAAACACCTATTGCTACTGTAAGTGTGGCAATAGAAGCATTAAGAAGTTTCAATGCAAGTATAGATCCTGCTAAGACAAAAGAATATCTTGATATTTCTGCTCACGAATTACAGAGATTATCATTGTTGGTTGATAAGGTGTTGAAACTTTCGATGTTTGAAAAGAAAGAGATGGACCTGCAGTATGAACCACTTGACATGAAAGCTTTAGTAGAAGAAGTAACAACATCATTAAGATTACAATTTGAAAGACATAATGCAACTGTAAACATAGTAGCAGAAGGCGATACTTCTTTGGTAGGTGACAGGTTACATCTTGTAAGTGTGATATTTAACCTGTTAGACAATGCTTTAAAATACAGCCGGTCAGAACCTGATATAACCATATTTATAAATGGAAGCGAAGAACAGGTAAAGTTGATTATTACAGACAAAGGAATAGGCATACCTCAAGAATACCATGAGAAATTGTTTGAAAAATTCTTTAGGGTTCCAACAGGAAATATACATAATGCAAAAGGCTATGGATTGGGATTAAATTATGTAGCACATGTAGTTGAAAAACATAAAGGAACAATAAAAGTGGAATCTGTTGAGGGAGAAGGAAGTAATTTTAAAATCACTTTACCTAAACATGCAGCATGAAAAAGCCCAAGATTTTATATGTAGAAGATGAAATTTTCCTGGCAAAAATTGTATGCGAAACTTTACAAGGCAGGGGATATGAAGTGGTGATGGAACATGATGGTAATAAAGCCATTAAAAAATTTGAAGAATCCAATCCTGATGTTTGTATTCTGGATATAATGCTTCCCAATAAAGATGGTTTTGATATTGCAGATGAAATAAGAGAAAAAAATAACCAGGTACCTATTATTTTTCTCACCGCCAAATCTGCCGTTACTGATGTTGTTAATGGATTTAAATCCGGCGGCAATGATTATATACGCAAGCCTTTCAGCATGGAGGAATTAATTGTACGTATAGATAATGTTTTAAAAAACGCACCGGCAACCAATGATGTGCAGGAAGATGAAATCAAGTTAGGGGATTACAATTTCAACATTAAAAGACAAACACTTATACATCCCAACGAAACACGGAAATTATCATATCGGGAAAGTGAACTCCTGCGAATACTTTCAAGAACCAAAGAAGATATCGTAGAACGAAAAGTTATTTTGCAATTATTGTGGGGCAGCGATTCTTTTTTCAATAGCCG
>JACDAZ010000294.1 GCA_013695175.1 Flavisolibacter sp.
CCTGAATTCAACATTGTTTAAATTTAATTTCTCTGCATTTGTTCTTGCTTTTTGGAGCATTGCTTCAGAAAAATCAACACCTATAACCTTTCCTTTTTCACCAACAATTCTGCGGGCAACAAAAGCATCGTTACCGGCTCCGCTACCCAGGTCCACAACAGTATCACCTTCTTTCATTTTAGCAAATTCAGTGGGTATACCACATCCTAAACCAAGGTCCGCATCGGGATTATAACCATCCAGTTTAGAATAATCATCTGCCATGATGCTGTACACTTCATCGCTACAGCATGAAGATGTTGCTCCACAACATGATGAAAGATTATCAGTTCTTTCCTGGTTTGCAATTTGGCTGTATTTTTCTTTAACCAGTTCTTTTAATTCTTGTTCCGTATTCATTTTATTAATTGTTTAAAGGTTAATAATTATCAGCAACACGCCTTTTCATTACGCTCTTTAAGTTTGATAAAAAGATTATTTATGTCATTATTAAATTTTTCAAAAGCTTTCCAGTTAATACAATAACAGGAGCGGGGACCATCTACAGATCCATCTATTAATCCTGCATTCTTTAATTCTTTAAGGTGTTGCGAAACAGTTGATTGTGCAAGGGGTAGTACTTCAACAATATCACCGCATATGCATTCATTTTTTTGCGCCAGTACCTTTAATATTGCAATGCGGGCGGGATGACTCAGCGCTTTGGCAAACTCTGCCAGTTCCTGCTCTCTTTTTCCAAATTCTTCTTTTTTATGAAATGCCATAATTAATTATATATCGCAAATATACGATTAGTAATTTTCAATTTCCAAATTATAATTAATGATTTTCTAAATTTTTTTCAAGCGCTCAACAGCAGTATGTAATGTTTCGTCTTTTTTAGAAAAACAAAATCTTAGTACTTTGTTGTTGATTTCTGCTCTGTAGAAAGCTGATACAGGGATAGTAGCAACACCTGATTCTTTAGTAAGTTTTATGGCAAATTCTTTTTCATTTTCTGAAGAGATATCAGCATAGGAATATATTTGAAAATAACTGCCATGTGTTAGTAAAGGTTTGAATTTTGTTTGTTGCATTAAATCCTGAAAAAGATCTCTTTTTTGTTGCAGCTTTTTTCCAAGTTGGAGAAAGTGTTCTTTTTCTTTTATAAAATCAGCTAAAGCAATTTGTTTTGGTGTATCGCTGGTAAAACAATTGAATTGATGAATTTTTCTGAACTCATTCATTAAGAAAGCAGATGATATACAATACCCTAATTTCCAACCAGTACAATTATATGTTTTACCAAATGAAAAAATAATAAAACTTCTATCCATAAGCTCCGGATATTTTAAAACACTTTCATGTTCAAGATCATCAAAAATCAAATGTTCATACACTTCGTCACTAACGATAATAATATTAGTATCCCTGACAATTTCTGACAACTGTTGCATGTCATTACCAGATAAAACAGATCCTGTGGGATTATGGGGACTGTTTATAATGATCATCCTGGTGCGATCATTTATTTTTGATCTTACCTCATCCCAGTCTATATGATAATCAGGAAATATTAATTCAACAATTACAGCTTTGGCACCATTTAATTCAACCTGGGGTATATAGCAATCATAAGCCGGTTCAAAAACAACTACCTCATCACCGGGTTGAAGAACTGTGGTTATTGCTGTATATAAGGCGTATGTTCCTCCCGGTGTAATAGTTATTTCTTCCTCCGGATTTATATCTGCATTATAAAGGTTGAAACATTTTTCTGCAATAGCTTCTCTTAAGGGCAAGTAGCCATTCATGTGTATATACTGGTTGTAACCATCTTTCATTGCTTTTGTTACAAGGTCTATCAATTCCTCATTCATATTATAATCAGGAAAACCCTGTCCCAGGTTGATAGCTTTATGCCGGAGCGCCAGCGAACTCATCGTGGTAAAAATGGTTGTACCCACAGCGGGTAATTTTGATAGAATATTCAATTGAAGGTTTTACAAATAAAGATAGTGCAGGCAAGCACACTGAATGATATTATCAAAAATGTTTGTTAGCAA
>JACDAZ010000296.1 GCA_013695175.1 Flavisolibacter sp.
TTATTGGGTATGAAACAATTTAATTATTTATGGATATGTTTTTTAGCACTGGCTATGACTCTTACATCTTGCGAGGTAATTGGTGATATTTTTAAAGCTGGCTTTTGGACAGCTATTATAGTTATAGTTTTAATAGTTATCATCATCATCTGGTTGGTTAGCAAGTTCAGAAAGTAAAACTATTGAACTTGGTAGCATTAATTTAATTGAAAAAATGACTTAATAAATTCTTTGTATTTATTCAAGTTATTAAAATATGCTGTACACAATGGTATCTGAAAGGATACCATATTTTTTGGCATCAATAAGGCAAAAAATGCAAGTCTATCTGCTTTAAACATTGTTTTTTTATAGTGTTTAATTGTGTAAATTGAAAATTCATCTGTTGCTAAATTTTTCTAACTGATTCATCGATCAACCATACAGTTACTAAGGTTTCATTTTTCCTTTTTTTTATTGCCGGTTTTTTTATTTGCTCTTAGTCAATCAGGAACAATTTACCTGAACAAATCAATCCTTATATTTTTTATTCTGCATTTTTTAGTTTATCCCGCAAGCAATGGTTATAATAGTTATGTAGACAAGGATACTACACCAATTGGCGGTTTGGCTTCGCCTTTACAGCCTACACGGGAGTTATTGACCATAACAATAGCCATGGATCTAACAGCATTGATACTTTCTTTTTTTATAAATCTTTTTTTTGCCATGGGTATCTTGCTCTACATTATTGCTTCCAGGGCTTATAGCTCAAGAGCTGTGAGACTTAAAAGATTTCCTGTAATCGGATTTATTACCGTATTCATATTCCAGGGCGCACATGTTTTTTTAATTACGTTTTTTGCATTGAATAATTCAGCTTTAACCCATTTTATAATTCTTCCCGCTGTCATTTCAAGTTTATTGATTGGTGCTTTATACCCTTTAACGCAGGTTTATCAACATAAAGAAGATGAACAAGATGGAGTAAGAACCCTAAGTATGCTGCTTGGTAAAAGAGGGACTTTTATTTTTTCAATGATCTTTTTTTTCCTGGCAACTATTCTTTTTTATGTCTTATTGAAAAGCCGGCAGAATGATGCTGATGCTTTTTTGATTTACCTGCTGATAATGCTACCTGTGGTATTATTTTTTTTGTATTGGATGATAAAGGTTTGGAAAAATGCAAACGAAGCAAATTTCAGGAACAGCTTAACGATGAATGTATTGGCAACCTTTTGTACCATACTTTTCTTTTTAATTCTTATAATAAAATAGTTTGAGTAAAATAATTTCCATTGGAACTGCAGTGCCGACTTATTGTCATCAGCAGATGGATATTCTCCATTTCATGCAACAAGCTTATGCAGGTAATGAGGCAGATAAGAGAAAAATAAGATTTCTTTACTCTCAAAGCGGTATTCAAACCAGGCATTCTGTTATTTCAGATTATAGTAAACCCATACAGGATTGGAAATTTTATGCTCAAACTGAAAACCTTGATCCTTTTCCGTCGCTTGAACAGAGGATGGAAGTTTTTTTAAAAAAAGCACCATCTCTTTCTGTTGATGCAATACGTAATTGCTTCAACCATAAACACCATCCAAAAGATATAACACATCTTATTACTGTTAGCTGTACAGGAATGAGTGCGCCTGGATTGGACCTGCAGGTCATGGAGTTAATGGATTTCAAAAAAAATATTTTTAGAACCTCTATCAATTTTATGGGATGTTATGCTGCTATACATGCACTAAAGCTGGCAGATGTAATTTGTAAATCAGAAAAAAAAGCACAGGTTGTAATTGTGTGCACAGAATTATGCACGCTGCATTTTCAACGTGAGGCTACTATGGATAATATAGCTTCTTCGCTTTTGTTTGGTGATGGGTCCGCTGCAGCTTTGATAACTTCTGATAATAATGATGCATCAGGATTGACAATGGATCATTTTTACAGTGAAGTAATAACAAAAGGCAAACGTGATATGGCATGGGAGCTTTCATCATCAGGTTTTTTAATGACTTTAAGTGGCTATATTCCGGATTTGATTGAAGAAGATTTTAAGGAATTAATTGACCGTGCTGCAAAAACTCAAAATATTCCTATTGACTCCATTACAGATTGGTGCATTCACCCGGGAGGTAAAAGAATTCTGGAAGCTATAGAAAAAAGTTTGACTTTAGAAAAAGATCAATTACATGCTTCTTATGATGTTTTAAAAAATTATGGTAATTTATCTTCAGCTACCATATTATTTGTTTTAAAACAGGTGATGGAAAAAAAGAAAAAAATTCCAAAATTGATGGCTGCAGCTTTTGGTCCCGGTCTTACAATTGAAACATTCACTGCTCATTGCTGATGCTTTCATTTAATAAAAGATTGAATAAAAAAGAATTTCTGGATGACACGGATATTCCCTTTGAAGATATCCGGCAAAATATGATTGAACTGGAAGTTATTAATAAGCATTTAGGTGGTCATCAATGTACATTAAAAGGTATTAAAAATTTAATCAGCCACAAGAGCAACAAAACCTATCATATAGTTGAGTTGGGAAGCGGTGGAGGGGATAATTTAAAAGTTATTCAAAATTGGGCTTCTGCCAAAAAAAAATCAGTTCAGCTAACAGGTATAGATTTGAATTCGGAATGTATCAATTATGCCAGGCAAGTACGGGGACAGGAGAAGGTAAGTTTTATTCATTCAGATTATAAGGATGTAGTTTTTGATACAAAACCAGATATTATTTTTTCATCGCTTTTCTGCCATCATTTTTCTGATGAAGATCTTATAAGCCAGCTAAAATGGATGTGTGACAATGCGGCCATTGGCTTTTTTATTAATGATTTGCACAGGCATCTGTTGGCTTATTATTCTATAAAATTGATGACAACAATATTTTCAAAAAGCTATCTTGTAAAGCATGATGCTCCGATTTCCGTTCAAAGAGCGTTTCAAAAGAAGGACTGGCAGCAATTGATGCAAAAAGCAGGTTTGGATAACTTTTACCTGGAATGGGTTTGGGCTTTTAGATGGCTAATAGTTTACAGGCATGACTGGAACAGAAATAAATTTTGATGTTGCAATAG
>JACDAZ010000305.1 GCA_013695175.1 Flavisolibacter sp.
GGATAAAAATGGAAAGATTATCCTTCAAGCTCTTAAAACCTCTTTCTGATACTTCTGAAACATGATCTCACTTAAGGTCTTTTTATATATTTTGCTTTCTGCCCAGGCAATAATATCAAGATATACAAATACCCTTGTTTGAAATCTATCTTTTTCATATTTCCTGATTTTTTCAACAAAAGGTTGCAATTCTGCTTTTAATTGATAACTGTTGATAAATGAACGACGCACTAATTTTAAAATTTCTTCTTCAATGCGGGTTAAGTTTTCCATTTTAGCCATAAACCTATATACAGACCTGGAAAGAGATTCCATAAGTTCAAAATTTCCTAACTCAAAATGAGCTAATAAGTGCAAAAGCCTGGAATAACATTGCAGGTCATACCGCAGATCAGTATTTGAATTGATTATGGGTTGCAGGTAATCTATACATGTATCAAAATCACCGCTACCAAAATACAAACAGGCCATTTTATATTTTAATACCATTACCCTGTGACGGTCAATAAAAAGTGCATCCCCTTTCAGTTTCTCTTCAATACCTTTTACCAATTCTAATCCCTCTTTAAATGTACCTTTTAAGAAATGCTGGTTAATTTTTGCCTGTGCTATGTAAAGGAAACATTGCACTCTGAAATTGTCATTTTCCTGAACACGCTCAGTCAATGAAAATTTCTCTAATACTTTAAGTGTTTCTTCAAATCTTTTATGATCCCTGAGATCAAAATGAGCATTTAATAAGTTGTGCAAACCTTTAATATAATGCCCTGTTTCCACCCTTTTCATCAGTGGATGTTCTTCAAATAAATCAGCCCATTTTTTTGAATACCTGTAATACATTAAAAACTGTTGCCTTATATAAGCATACCAGCAATAACTTTGATAGAGATATAATTTCTCATAAAAACCTGTTTGTTCCCACGCATCAACCGGAAGGTTGTTTTGCATAAATTCTTTTATCCTCTCTTCATCTTCTTCATTTCTCGCATGTCCGTTCCTGATATACCAGCTATACAAAAGCAAGGCAAGGTTAGATAACCTTGTCATAATCTGAATATGATTGCTCACCATTAAAGCTTCCTGGCTTAACATTTCTGCCCTGTTCTTAATGCTTCTTGTAACATGCAACGATTCTATTCTTTTTTCCAAAGCAAGGACCTGCGTAAGAAAAGTAAACTTTTGGTTTGTTCTGGCTGTTTCTTTTGCTTTATCTAAAATTCTCAGGCTCTGAATAAAAAGCCCCTTTTTGTACAGGATATGTGCATAATCAAATTGTTCGTTTAGCTGCAGGTCTATACTATCTGCACTTTTCAGCAATCGTAAACTAGCCAGTATTTGCTTATATAAATGCGCCTTTAGATTGTATAGCTGTATTTTTTGAATTGATGGCAATTTTTTTAAAAGCGCCTTCTCATCATATTCATTTAATTTATCTATAGCGTCAAATAATAAAATAATCTTTAGGTCTTCTTTAGAAGAACTTCTTTTTATATACAGTTTAAAATGTCTTTTCTCAGACTTTTCTAAAGAATGAATTAATTGAAATAAAATATCTGGCGATCGGCTGGACACAACTGCAAAAGTTTGAAGATTTTTATCTATTGATTTTACAAAAGTAACTTTCACAAACAGTATTAATTGTTATAAAATGATTAACTACCCTTAATAGAACTATTGAACTATCACTCAATTATAAGTATTTGTAAAAGCAAAATCCACCGTAAACAGTGGATTGCTTTTTAAACATCGAACCGAAATATATGTGTGGACTTAGTGGCTACTCATTAACCCATTTTAAACAGCCACTTTCAACCACAAAAGAATACGACTAAAGTTTGGTTACTTCTACGTTTCTTACCATCAACATGTTGCTGTTTACAACATATTTTTGTATTTGTTTGCCTTCTTTATCAGAGAATGATAAAATTAGTTCAACTGATTCTTCAAACGGTATATCTATTTGAAACCGTTTTGTAAAATTTTCTTCAATAAGTTTTTCCTTATACAAAATCAACCCTTCTTTATTGCTGATACGCAAATGCTCATAATGCTTATCCTTGTTATTAAATCTAACCAGGAAAACAGGCTGACCTCCGGAAGTGCCTACATAGTTTACATAAATTTCATCTCCGGATTTTATTGCTCCCTGAGCTTGCAATGTATTGGAAAATGGATTGAACAGAAGAAAGAGAGTAAGAATAAAAAAATTGAGTGTTGTGTTCTTCTTTAAATTGCTGATGTGCTTTTTCATAATGGTTATTTTAAATTATTATGCAAGCAATCAATAACAATGGGGGCTTTACATGGTTAAACATTTAATAAAAACCCGGTGTAAAACTATATTGCTACAACAAGTACTTAAAATCAATTTTATATAGAATTTAGTATAGCTAACAAAACTTAAATTAATGAACCCCTTTCCGGGCCTGCTTTTCAGGGACTTAATGTAGAAACACCCAAATAATTTAAATTAGTTTTTAAAAACAAAAAGCGGTTAAAAACCGCTTTAAAAAATTAGGAATGTAAAATTTTAGCTTGCCATTTTTGTTTGTCGTGGCTTGCTTTGAGATTGCCTGTTATTATTTTCAATCATCTCAAATGGATGCGCAATAGCAGGAATTTTTTGACCTATCAGTTTATTAATACTTTTTAAATTTCCCATTTCCTCTCTGCCATCGCAGAATGAAATTGCAAATCCACTGGCGCCTGCCCTGCCTGTACGACCAATTCGGTGTACATAAGTTTCTGCTACATCAGGTAAATCAAAATTAATTACATGTTCAAGAGCATCCACATCAATACCTCTTGCTGCAATATCAGTTGCTACCAATACTTTTAATTTTCCTCTTTTAAAATTGCTTAAAGCATTTTGCCTTGAAGATTGTGATTTATTACCATGAATAGCATCGGCATTGATATTAGCTTTTTTTAATTCTTTTGCTATTTTATCTGCACCATGTTTTGTACGTGTAAATACTAAAGTTCGCTGCATATTATTCTCCTGTAACAAATGCACCAGTAAAGATTGTTTATGCTGCTTTGAAATAAAGTATACTGATTGGTCTATTCTTTCGGCAGTGGTGGAGTGAGGTGTTACTTCAACACGTACCGGATTGTGTAAAAGTGAATCAACCAGCTTTACTATTTCCGGCGGCATAGTGGCAGAAAATAACATGGTTTGCTTTTGCTTTGGCAACTCCCTGATCACTTTTTTTACGTCATGAATAAAACCCATGTCCAGCATACGGTCTGCTTCATCAAGAACAAAAAATTCCAGATGATCAAGATAAATATAACCCTGGTTCATCAGGTCTAACAACCTGCCGGGAGTAGCAATTAATACATCGGTTCCATTGCGCAATGCAAGTGTTTGTGCATGTTGCGGAACACCACCAAAAATTACTTCCTGCCTAATATTAGTAAACTTTCCATAGGTAGCAAAGCTTTCACTTATTTGAGTTGCAAGTTCCCTGGTAGGTGTAAGAATTAATGCTTTGGTGTGTTTATATCCTTTTGTATTTTGTTGATTGTAAATAGTTTGTAAAATAGGCAATGCAAATGCAGCCGTTTTACCAGTACCGGTTTGAGCAAGACCTAAAATGTCTTTACCATTTAACGCTTCAGGAATTGTTTGTTGTTGTATAGGAGTTGGAATGGTATAACCTTCCTTCCTAAGAGCCTTAACTAAGGGCTCTATAAGGCCTAAATTTTCGAATAACATGTAATATTTTGTTTTTAAAATTTGCTCTTATTGAGCTTTTCTCATCAAAAGGACCAGATGAGCTTCTAACGGATTAGGGGAGAAATTTATCAAGTCTATATAGAATAAGAAATGTAAAGGTATTCAATTATTCGTGAAGTGTATGCTAAAGCTAAAATAGTTTTGAAAGTTTGTAATTGCAAAAAAGAATTTGTATTTGCTTTCTATGCTTTTAATAAGAGGAAATAGTTCTTTGTTGCATGACGAGCTGTGTACTTCATAATCTGTTCTATATTTACGAAAATTGAAATTGGATTTGCATAACCTTTTCTGCCTGGTTCATAACAATATGATCAGGACATGGTGCAGCCATTTGAATATGATGGTGCAACAAAATGTGAACTTCTTTTATTAAGGCGGCAGGTCAACGATTTTTTTATACCCAGGATCAGATTTGTTTTTTATCCTGATCGAATCTAAAACAGACCCATGAAAACCATGCAATTCAGGTATCTTCCAATGCGAAGGAACTTCTACAAATTCAGCACAGGGGTATTTATCTAAAATCTCCTGTCCTCTTACATAATTTTTTACTTCGGGTTTATATAACACTTATTGCATTAAAGCATTTAGTATATTGAAAAGAAATAGCAATGAATAAATTTCTTCTGATCATTTTTTTATTCATTAATCTTTCTTCAGATGCACAAAAGAAAAGAGCCAGGGAACTGGGAATCGTTATCGGAGTTTTACCAACCGGAAAACATAATAGCATTACGGATGTATATGGAGTAAAAGTGGGTCATACTACAATAATTCGTGCAGATTCCATTCGTACAGGTGTTACAGCTATACTTCCGCATGGCGGCAACCTGTTTCAGTATAAAGTTCCTGCTGCTATCTATGTTGGAAATGGTTTTGGAAAATTAGCAGGCATTACCCAGGTACAGGAGTTAGGTAATCTTGAGTCTCCCGTTATTTTAACCAATACACTAAATGTGTCAACTGCTATGGATGCAGTGATTGAATACACATTAACCCAGAAGGGTAATGAAAAAGTTCAATCTGTAAATGCAATGATTGGAGAAACCAATGATGGCTATTTAAACGATATCAGGGGAAGGCATGTTAAAAAGCAGGATGTTTTAGATGCCATTAAAAATGCTATTTCAAATAATATTGAAGAAGGATCTGTTGGTGCCGGCACGGGAACTGTTTGTTTTGGATGGAAAGGTGGTATTGGAACAGCATCGCGAAAGCTCCCGGAGAATATTGGAGGCTATACAGTGGGTGTTTTAGTACAATCCAATTTTGGTGGCGTATTACAGGTAGATGGTGTACCAGTTGGGACAGAATTTAAAAAATATTATTTGCAAGATCAATTAAGTCATACACCTGATGGTTCTTGTATGATTGTAGTTGCTACAGATGCGCCACTGGATAGCCGCAACCTGGAGCGCTTAGCAAAAAGAGCTTTTATGGGATTGGCAAAAACGGGGGGCATTGCTTCAAATGGAAGTGGAGATTATGTTATTGCATTTTCTACAGATAGTACTTTAAGAATAGCACATGAATCTTTAGGCAAAACACAATCTAACAACCTGTTAAGAAATGATGAATTATCACCTTTGTTTATGGCAGCTATTGAAGCCACTGAAGAAGCAATTATCAATTCAATAATAACAGCATCAACTATAACAGGTAAAAACAAACGAAAAGTAGAATCATTACCTGTAGGTGAACTTTTAGAAATAATGAATAAATATAACCGGCTGAGAAAAAATTGAAATCTATTTTCTTTTATGTATCAGGTTTAAATAAACAGATATTATTGCAACTACTATAAAAAAGAAAGCAATGAGTTTACTAACCAGGTTTGAGTCAAAATCATACCCTGTTATTTTTTCAGCAAAATATTCAATAAAATTAGATGGCAGGTTTTGTTCACCAAGTTTATCCTTCACATCCCATTGCCAGTCTGTAAACGGGCAATAACCCATGCCATACCATATGCCTAATATGAACCATGATGCAGCTGTTAAAACCACAGATACTAAATGTGCTTTGCGTGTGGCTTTTGGTATCCATCCAAAAAGATTAAAAAGAACTATGGAAAGGTGGACAATGGTAAGTACTATATCGTAAAACTGAAGCATTATACAGATTATAAAGAATCTTTAGATAGCAGCGAAATCATCTCCTCATTTTCCTGTATCACTGCATGATCCAATGGTGTTTTTCCACGATTGTCTGCTATACTAGTTTCAGCACCTTTTTCCAATAATAATTTCGCAATTTCAACCTGTCCAAAAGTAGCAGCAAAAGTAAGTGCGGTAGCCTGCTGACCATTTTGCTGGTTTACATCTGAACCATGTTGCAGTAATGTTCTTACAATTTCAATATACCCTTTAAATACTCCACCCATTAGTGCCGTATTACCGGCTGCATCTGCTAAAGAAACATCTGCACCATGTTGCAATAAAATATTTACTATTTCCAGTTGATTACTATAAGCAGATATAATAAGCGGTGTAAATCCACGGTGATCAGCTTCATTAATTAATTCTGGAAATAACTCGCACATCTTGGTTACATCTGCAACATCACCCCTTCTGCATGCATCAAACAAAAAAGACTGTTCTTTTGATTGCATCATTAGTAATTAAAAAGTTAATTGATATTTAAATGCTTAAATCTTTTTCCATAAAAAAGTTATACATTATTCAACAGGCATCACCTCTTCAGCTTCACCGAATACGTATTTATTAAACCACTGCCAGTTATGCCATGTAGCAGCTAATCTTTCTTTTGGTTTGTTTATTCCATGACCAAAGCCTTTATATACAATTAATTTAGAAGGCACACCTCTATCCTGCAATCCACGGTATAATTCATAAGCATTTGGTATAGGAACTCTTTTATCAAACTCTCCATGCTGAATCAATGTTGGTGTAGTTGCCTTATTAATATTGGTCATGGGTGAAGTCTTCAAATATATATCCATATCATCCCATGGTGTTGCCTGCAGGTACTGCCGCGTAAAAGGGGTGATATCGGTATTTACATAATAAGTAACCCAATTAGAAATACCTGCACCAACAGAAGTTGCTTTAAAAATATTTGTATTGGTTGCTAAGAAAGCTGAAATATATCCACCCTGGCTCCAACCCATTACACCCATACGTGAAGTGTCAATCATTCCTTTTTTATTTAGATGATCTACACCACTTACCACATCCCACATATCACCCACACCTAGGTTACGCACATTAAGAGAACGAAAAGCTTCACCATAACCTGCGCTACCACGGTAATTAACCCTTAATACCAAAGCACCTTTTTCAACCCACTGCATTAGGGGATAAACATAACCTGCAGCAGGATCGGGAAAATCAATACCGGTTGGTCCACCATGTATAACCAATAACAATGGATATTTCTTTTTTGGATCATAATTGCGCGGTTTTAGCAATACACCTTCTATTGTAGCACCATCGGTGCTGTTCCAGGAAATAACTTCATTCAATGGGGTATTCCATTTAACAATTTGGACACTTGTATTGGTAAGCTTCTTTAATGGCTGGTTTAATCGCCAGGAATAAATTTCATTTAAGCCTGTATAGCTTCTGCCGGAGACGGCTATATTATCTGTATTTTTACTGAAGCTTACACCTCCTACTAAATCTAGTGGAATGTTAACAGCCTTAGTTTTCCCTGTTTTGGTGTCAACTGAAAAGATTTTTTGTTTTGTTCTTTCCAGTGCAGACAAGAACAATCCCTTATTATTCCAGTCCACTATATATTTATTTTCATCAATGTCCTGCGCTATTTCCCTGCTTGCTTTTGATTGCATGTCATAAATAAACAGACGGTTATTTTTAAAATAAAAAGTAGTGGAATCATCTACTGAACTGCTATATACAAATGATCTTCCATCATGGCTCCACCTTTCAATAAAATCACCAGTAGGAGTATTTACCAAAGTGGTCATTTGTTTCGAATCAACATCAATAACCACAATATCTGAAGTAATACCTGAATTTATTAACGGATTAGTACGCTTATTAAAGGCAATTGTTTTACCATCCGGATTCCATGCAAAACCACTTACATTAAAATCTCCTTCTGTTAACCGCCTGGCAACCGGTAAAGAAATACATTCCTGTCCTTTTAATTGTAAAATTGAATCCTTCGCAATAGAATCTTTTTTCAAAGAATCTGTAGCTGATGTATAACAAGGAACCTGCCCTGCCAGTACAATTGAATCGTAATGAAAATTTAGTAACCATAAATGATTTTGCCGGTACTCTTCTCCTTCTATACCAAAAGCACCAAAACGTTCTTTAATGGTTTTATCTTTTTTACTTTCTTTTTCCGGTTTTACGTAAACAATCCTGTTGCCATCATAACTCCACTGGTAGCTATTGATTCCATCTTCGTCTTTTGTTACCTGTATAGCCTCGCCACCATTGACTGCAATAATATAAATCTGGTTTTTTTCTCCACGGTCAGCAAGAAAACTTACAAATTTACTGTCAGGAGTAAATTGTGCAGAGGTGCTGTTTCCTTTTGTAGTTCTGGTTAATTGAATGGGCTCTCCACCATCACGGGACATCCATAATTCACTGTCATAACTATTGTTAGCCCAGTCCGTACTATTAGTTGAATAAACTATTGTTCTTCCATCGGGAGAAATAATTGGATTAAATACATTTTTAAGACTTATCCATTTTTCAAAAGAAACAGATGCATTTTTTTGGGAAAACAGAAGTGTTGGTAAAAAACATGCAATAATAATTAATGATTTTTTCATGATTCAGGTTCAGTGGTAGTTCTATAAATATACTTAATACATGAACTGTAAAAAGATAAATCCTGCAACAGGTGATGCAGGATTTATACTAAGCGTAAAAACAATTATAAATATGCAATCATAAATTTTGATGCTCTTAATTTAATATAATGAAAGGCAACAACCCCTGAGCTTCGATAAAAAATAATTTATTTTAATCCAATAACAGGAAGCGATTTTTGTCTTACCAATTCATTAAACGCGGGAACATCTTTTTCTTTTACAACTTTAAATTTTGCCAATTCTATATCAATATTTGTCAATAAATCTTTATAAACATCCTGTACCTGTTCACTTGGTGCCATCTGCCCACTATTTGCAACATCAAACAAACCGCTCAATTTATCATTAAGTTTTATAGGATAATTCAATACATCCTGGCTGCTTTTTGCTTTGGTTTGGTAAAGTGTTTCTTCAATATTATTTAATTTTTTATGTATACTATCTGCCAATGTTTTAACATCGGCAGGTACATCTTTACCTTGCA
>JACDAZ010000340.1 GCA_013695175.1 Flavisolibacter sp.
GTTCGTATAAGCTCAATAAAAAACATAAACTGCATTCAATGCACAGGGCGGCGAATGCAGTTTAAAAATTTATAATGCAAAAGGAAAAATTAAAAATTACCGTGCATAGAAAATTTGCTCTTTAAGATTTAAAAAAATTGTGTAACCGGCAGTGGAAAATTTATTGACCTTCTGTTGCTGCTTGTCCTGATCATTTCAGGATCACTCTTATACTGTTAAAACATTATTCAACAAAATTCATTACAGGTTTTTGATTTTTTAATTTTGAATTAATCATATGGATTTACTGATTCCTAAGTTTGGATTGATATTTTGGACCTTACTCGCATTTATTATTGTATTTATAATCCTGCGCAAATTTGCATGGGGTCCAATTTTAAATTCTTTAAATCAAAGAGAAAAAAATATTGCTGATTCCCTGGAAACTGCACAAAGAGTACGTGCAGAAATGGCTGAACTGAAAAGTGAAAACGAAGAATTATTAGCATTGGCAAGAGAGGAAAGAGCCGAAATTCTTAAAGAAGCCCGGGACATTAAAGAAAAAATTATTGGTGATGCTAAAGAGCAGGCAAAAGCTGAAGCTGCTAAAATAGTTGCCGAAGCACAAGAAGCGATCAATGTTCAGAAAATGGCTGCTATCACTGATGTAAAAAATGAAGTAGGCAAAATGGTGATTGAAGTAACAGAGAAAATATTGCGGAGGGAACTTTCAACACCTCAGGCACAGGAAGAGCACATTAAAAGTTTGGTAGACGAAGTAAAATTGAATTAAAATGCTGAATCCACGTGTAGCAACGAGATATGCAAAATCATTATTGGACCTGGCTGAAGAAAAAGATATTGTTGACCAGGTATATGATGATATGCTTTATTTGAACAAAATATTAAAAGGTCATCGCGATTTTGTGAATTTGTTTCGAAGCCCTGTAGTTCCTGCTGGTAAAAAAATAAAGGTAGTAACAGCATTAACACAGGGAAAAACGAGTGACATGACCCTGGCCTTTCTGAAACTGTTAATCACAAAAGGAAGAGAAGCATCTTTACCTGAAATTATTCCTTTATTTATTCAGCAGTATAAGCAGAGAAATAATATAAATGTAGTACAGCTAACTACGGCTACTCCTATTAGTGATAGTTTAAAAACGCAGATCATCAACCAGGTTAAAGCTTCCGGTAATATGGAAAAAATAGAACTGGAAGAAAAGGTTGATCCAAAGATCATTGGTGGCTTTATATTACAGGCAGGCGATAAATTGATCAATGCCAGTATTTCTTATGATCTAAAAGAAATTTCAAAGCAATTTGATAACAATGACTTTGTTTACAAACTGAGATAGAAACAGAGGTAAGAGGTAAGAGGTAAGAGGTATGAAGTATGAGGTATGAAGTATGAAGTAAGAGTATGAAGTGAGAAGTATGAGATGAACCCAAGTATTAAATTTTTTAATTTTTAATTTTTAATTGATATCATGCCGGAAATAAAACCAGATGAAATAAGTGCTATCCTTAGAGAACAATTAAGCGGCTTTGATGCCGGGGCTGATCTTGAAGAAGTAGGTACCATTTTACAAATGGGTGATGGTATTGCCCGTATATATGGATTGGGTAATGTACGTGCAGGTGAACTTGTGGAATTTGAAAATGGAGTACAGGGCATTGCCTTAAATCTTGAAGAAGATAATGTAGGTGCTGTATTAATGGGTGAAATGGGAACCCTCCAGGAAGGTTCAAAAGTTAAGCGTACCGGTCAAATTGCTTCCATCCATGTAGGAGAAGGCATGTCAGGGCGGGTGGTAAATACATTGGGTGAACCTATTGATGGAAAAGGTCCTATAAAGGGGGAACGTTATGAAATGCCTTTAGAGCGTAAAGCTCCCGGTGTTATTTTTCGGGAGCCGGTAAAGGAACCTTTACAAACAGGTATTAAGGCTATCGATGCTATGATACCCATTGGTCGTGGACAACGTGAGTTGGTAATTGGCGACCGCCAAACCGGTAAAACAGCAATATGTGTTGATACTATAATAAATCAAAAACAGTTTTTTGATGCCGGAAACCCGGTTTATTGTATTTATGTAGCTATAGGTCAAAAAGCTTCTACCATTGCCGGTGTTATGAAAATATTACAGGATGCAGGTGCTATGGCTTATACTACCATAGTTGCTGCTTCCGCTTCTGATCCGGCTCCCCTACAGTTCTATGCTCCTTTTGCAGGTGCTGCAATAGGTGAATTTTTTAGAGATACCGGTAGACCTGCACTAATCATTTATGATGATCTTTCTAAACAGGCCGTAGCATATAGAGAGGTATCACTGTTGCTTCGTCGTCCTCCGGGTCGTGAAGCTTACCCTGGTGATGTGTTTTATCTGCATAGCCGTTTATTGGAAAGAGCTGCAAAAATCATAGGTAATGATGAGGTAGCAAAACAAATGAATGACCTTCCTGAAAGTATAAGGCATTTAGTAAAAGGAGGTGGATCATTAACTGCTTTACCAATTATTGAAACACAAGCCGGTGACGTATCTGCATATATTCCTACCAACGTTATTTCCATCACCGATGGACAAATATTTTTGGAAGGTAATTTATTCAATGCCGGTATTCGTCCTGCTATCAACGTTGGTATCTCTGTTAGTCGTGTGGGTGGTAATGCACAAATTAAGTCCATGAAAAAAGTGGCCGGTACATTAAAACTTGACCAGGCACTATATCGCGAGTTGGAGGCTTTTTCAAAGTTTGGTGGTGACTTGGATGCGGCTACAAAATCTGTAATTGATAAAGGTGCCCGTAACGTGGAGATCTTAAAACAACCACAGTACGCACCCGTACCAGTTGAAAAGCAGGTTGCTATTATTTATCTTGGTACACAAGGTTTGTTGCGTGATGTAAAAGTGAGCAGGGTAAAAGAATTTGAAGCGCAATTTTTACAGGAAATGGAAAATAAGTTACCGGAAGTTTTAAATGAATTTAGGCTTGGAAATTTACCGGATGATGGTGTTAAAAAAATGGTTGATCTTGCCAACACAATCATTCCGAATTATAAGTAATAAAATATTTTTCTTTTGAAGCCGGTCCTGAACGACCGGCTTTTTTTGCATAAAGCGTATATCTACTGGAAAAAACGAGGGCTTTTTCTATATAAATTATGGTGTAAAAAATCTTTATTTGCACAAAGTCCAGTCCTTAAAACCAACCTAATGTTTAAAAAAATTCTGTTAGGCAGCTTTTTTAGCTTCTGCCTTTCTGTGCTTTTTGCACAATCGCCAGGTTTAATTGTTCGGCCTGCTACCGGTCATGTATCAACGATTCTGAATCCAACAGCTCCTCTGGCCTATGCTTCAGCTAGTACTTCAGGATTTATAAATAACGATATTGCAGAAAGTAAAATTCCATTCATTATTGTGCCACCTATGCTTATTGAACCTACAGGCGATGTGGCCACAGGTCCTAATGGTGGTTTTACAGATATTGTTCAAACAGTAGATGGGAGTGGTTTTTATATTGCAAAAAGTACCACTAACCTGCTTTTCAGGCTTCGTATTGGAGCAATTATTAGTGGAGCAAAAGGTTATAGTGTGTTGATTGACACAGATGGCAAAATGGGAAATTCAGGGCCATATGCCGATCCCACCTATGTTGCGGCTACTAATACTTCTAATGGTAATCCTGGATTCGAGTATGAAGTAGTATTTAGAACCGGATTTGGAGTAACGGTTTATAACGTAGATAATGGTTCCCCTGTATTTATAAAAACTTATAGTTTAGCTACACATTCTCAAATCTCGGTAGCACTTTCTACAGATGGGAATAATGCAGATTACTTTTATGACTGGTATGTTGAATTAGCAGATATTGGCAATCCAGCATCTGTAAGATTAGCGGCAACTACGGTTACTTCGCCTACATCTGCCTTGCAGGGAAGTCGTTCCGATATATATGGAATTGATGATAGAAATTACAAGAATGCAGCTTCGGCATGGGAAGCTGTTATCAATGCACAACCTTCCATTTCGATAACGAATTTTCCCACGGGTACTATAGGTGCTACCTGCACATCTGCTCCGCTACTACACAGTCCGATTATTATTGGTTCAAGCGTAAATGTAACAGGTTTATGGACAAGACTGGATGCATCTAAACCGAATACTGCTACTATTCGTTTATATAAAACTGGTATTGGGGAGATAGGTTCAATTACCGCCACTTCAGGAGTGCAGTGGACGATTACTGTGCCTTTAATTGTAGCAGGAGAGGTATTTTATACAATGGCACAATCTAACGGTGAATCGCAATGTTTACAATCAAATTCTGTAACTGCAGGCTGTGCATCAATACCTGCGGCTCCTGTAGTTTCATGTGCGTCAACAAAAGGTTTGTCAGGAACATTACCAAACGGAGCATCTATACTTATTTATGAATTAAGTACAGCTTCTGCAACTCCGACACTATTAACAACCAATTTAGTAGTAAGTGGAACCAATTGGAATTATTATGGTAGTAATGGAACTTCTTCAAATGCCTGCAGTGGCAGTCAAGGTATCTTTAATACAGGAACTACTTTAATGTTTATCACTTCATTAAATGGATGTCGTTCAGCAACTATTATTGGATGTATCACAGGTAATAATGGCACCAGTACTTTATCTACAATAGCTAGTAATGATTTATTGATTACTAATCCTATTTATGGTTTCAACACAACAGTTTCAGGAACGAGTGCTACAGGGCTTACAAGCGGACAGGTACTTCGTTTATTTGTGAATGATGTATTCATAAGCGGATATACTGTTGCTAGTGCAACAAATAATTTTTCATTTTCAAACGTCACTTTGAAGACAGGAGATGTTTTAAAAGTTTATAGACAAACTTCGGGTTCATGTATGACAGTATCAGCATCACGTACAGTATCATGTTACACAGCTCCGCCAAATATCACATCTTCTAATATATTACCAACCGCTACTTCTATTACAGGTACATCTGTATATCCGGGTGCTACAGTCACTTTATTTAAAAATACCTCTACACAGCTAGGTACTGCAACTGTAGGCAATGATGGTAGTTGGGTAGTTTCTGTTTCAGGTTTAGTTGCAAATGATGTTATACATGCTACTCAGATTATAAATGGATGTCCAAGTGCTTCTTCAACTACAAGAATTGTATTTTCTCCTGCAACAATTTGTCCTACTATCACCGGCAGCTACACAGAAAACAGTACATCTGCAACAGGAGGTTTAAGTGCAACTTTCACCGGTACTATAAGGTTGTATTTAGATGGTACATTAATAGGGAGTACAAATGTTACATCAGCAAATTCCTGGACTATTAATCCCTTTACAATTGATGGTTTCACTTATACATTGTACAATGGAGGTTTACTTTTAGTAACTGCTCAGGCATCAGGTCAGGCAGAAAGTACCAACGCTTGTGCCGGATCAACAGCTACAGTGACTTGTACCGTGCCTCTTACACCTTCTGTAACTCCGTCAGATCAAACAATACAATTTGGTCAATCAACCAGCCTAAGTGTAACGAATGTAATGGCAGATGTTTGGTACAGTCTTGTAGGATCTACTGGTAAAACATACGGTACTTCCCAATATCGTACAAGTAGTGCTGGTTTCACTTTTACTACCCAAACATTTACTACTGAAGGCGAACACTTACTTCAAATAAAAGCAGATAAACTAACAGGTTGTGCTCCCAGTTTAGCAGCTGCCAGAATATTTGTTGAGGCAGCCGTACTTTCTGTTAGATTTTTAGATGTGAAAGTGACTCGCAAGCAAGGAGCTAATCTGGTGCAATGGACAGTAACTGATGAAGATAATGTAAGCTATTATGAAATTCAGAAAAGCAAGAACTGTCGTGATTTTGAAATGATAGGGCGAGTATCCTATCAACAGGGAGTTGCCAACCAACGTAACTATGATTTTTCCGATCAGGATGTGTCAGGTTCTCGTGTTTGTTATCGTATAGCTGAAGTAGATAATAATGGAAGAATAAAGTACAGCAAGATCGTAAGTATTCAGGCAGACCAGCGCAATAATTATATGGTTTATCCTAATCCGGCTAAAGACCAGGCACAATTTCGTTTTACAAGCACAAACGAAGGTGTAGCTGACCTTTATCTGATAAATTATTCCGGTCAAAAATTATTGAAAACTACTATTACTCTGAGAAAAGGGATTAATATTATTAGTATTCCTGACCTGGATAAATTTTCATCCGGAAATTACATTTTAAAATTACAAGGTGGAGGGCACCTGGTAACCCTTCCATTGCAAATAAAGAAATAAAAAGAAGCAGGCGAATCGCCTGCTTCTTTTTATCGAATAGGCTGGTAGTCTTTAAACAAACTGATTCTTGTTCCTTCTACCTGCCTTCTGTATTCTTTCCAGTTGATATCATAAAACCTGTTCACTCTTCGGATGGTTTGATTGATCATTTCTCCGGCATTGCTTATTAATGCTTCTTCCTGCGTGCCCGGCGCTACCGATTTACTCATTATGTATTGTTGTGCTGTTTGAATAGAGTTCATTACAGTAACTTGTGCGGGACGTGAGATACCTTGTCTTTCTGCAGGCTTGCCACTAATAAATTCACGAATGTGTTTTATGGAATCTCTCATAATAGTTGTTGCCTTTCTAAGTGAATCCATCTCTTTTCCTTCCAGACCGGCTAACTGAGTTTGTAATTTATTCAGCGTTTCTTCTGATTCTGCAAGTTGATCTGTTGCTATCGTTAACCTGTCCGTCAGATTTCTTAATTTTTCCAGTGTTGCTCTTTGTGCTACTTTCACATCCAGTGTTTTCTCAAGTCTTGGATCATCTTTAATTATTACCATTGTCGAATCTGCATCTCTTCCCAGCTCTAATACCACTTTATATGTGCCGGGGAACACCTGTAAACCTGCGGGTTCTGGTGCATTAGGACGTGGTTTTGGTGAGCCGGGATTTCTGAATCCTTTTTCTTCCATTCCCCACATCTGCCTGTTGAATCCTGTATCTGCCTTCCATTTTAAATTTCTTATCAATTCATTTTTGTCATTATAAATTCTTACCTCTACGCTATCAATATTTTTAGCAACTGTATCTGGCCCCACCGGTGGTAAATAGGCGGCGGTTGATTGTTGTTGATTGGCCCTTTTTTTAGCAGTACTTGCAGTAGCTGTAGTGCCCGTTGCTATACTTGTTTCAGGTTTTATATAATATGATATAGTTGCTGCCGGCGATTGTTGTCTCCATTGTCCTTCAAATCTTTTTCTGTTTTCACCTTCATAAAGGCCATACGTACTCCATTCATAACCGGGTGCC
>JACDAZ010000371.1 GCA_013695175.1 Flavisolibacter sp.
GTAGTACATTATATTGTTTATCTGTTGGCGGTGCACTCGCTAACCAATATGGATTAGGAGATTTGATGCCGAGGAAGTTTGCTTCTATTGAAGCCATTGTTTTAAATTTTGAATTATAAATTTTGAATTATCACTTTAATACAGTCTCACTACTTGTTTTTACGATCTTTGTTAGAATATTTATGATATGTTCAACTGAAGTGATGTAAGCATCAAATTCCAGATCAACTAATTTGCTTTGCTTTAAAAGTCGAAGCCAATATCTAGTTTCCCTGGCTTCTTTAGAAGCTATAGACATTTTTGAAATAAAATCCTTTCTTGATTGAGCCGCTATGGCTTCCTCAATGTTAGCACCAATGCTCGTACCACTTTTTAGAAGTTGTTTAGAAATAATAAATTCTTTGCTTGAATTAAGCTTTTTATATAATTCAATTATAGATAAAGCAAAATCAAATGACAATTCCAATATTTTATTATCTGACTTCATTTAAAATTTAAAATTCAACATTTAAAATAATTCAACTTATCATTAGCATAATTCATTTTACATTCTGATGATACGAAAACTTATTTCCATCCTGGTCAGAAGGTAAACTTGTACCTGCTGTGATAGTATCATTTACACCGACAGGTCTTCTATTTACATCTTGTATAATTCCCAAATATTCTAAAATTGCTGTAGCTCCGTCCTTACCTGCCTGTACAGCATCCACTACTTCTTTTCCACCATTAACACAGTCACCTCCTGCAAATACTCCTTCAATATTAGTAGCCGTGTTTTTTTCAATTATTTTACCTCCATAATTCTGAATGTCATTATTATCAACTAAATCTTTAAATGGTATCTGACCAGCTGCTTTTATAACCATATCTGCTTCTATAGTAAATGTTCTACCTGTATCTACCGGAGCTCTTCTGCCCGAAGCGTCTGCAACGCCAAGTTCCATCTCGCTGCAAACCAATGCTCTTACTTTACCTCCTTCACCAATTACTTCTTTGGGTGCAGCCAGCCATCTGATATTGCATCCATCTAGCTTAGCCAGGTTCAGTTCAACTTCTGTACTTGGCATTTCATCCTGCGTTCGCCTGTAAGCAATGGTAACTTCGTTTGCTCCTAAACGTTTGGCTTGTGTAGCGGCATCAATAGCTGTCATTCCTAAACCAATAACAACTACTTTATCACCAACAGGAATTTGATGAAAAGGATTAGACCGCAGGTTGTAAATAAATTCTATAGCATTTACAACACCTTCCATTTCTTCACCTGGAATATCTAATTTTCTTGCCAATCCCACACCGATACCTAAAAAGATAGCATCGTATTGTGTTTTTAAATCAGCCAGGTTAAGATTCTTTCCAAGCTCTTTATTATATTCTATAGTAATACCGCCCAAAGAGGTGATAAAATCAACTTCATCCTGGCAAAATTCAGGTGTTACTTTATAAGCCGCAATGCCGTACGTCATTAAACCGCCACCTTTAGCTTCTTTTTCAAAAACAGTAACATCAATGCCCTCCCTTGATAATACATGTGCGCATGATAAACCTGCAGGACCGGCACCTATAATAGCCACTTTTTTTCCAATTGATTGCTTTCGATGAAAAATGGGTGTTTTTTCTTTAATGAATTTATCAGTTGCATAACGCTGCAAACGGGCAATTTGAATGGGAGCTTCATCCATTAAATTATAAACACAAGAACCTTCACATAATTTTTCAACAGGACAAACTCTTGAACATCCTCCACCAAAAATGTTTGAAACAAAAATGGTATGTGCCGACCCTTTTATATTATCAGTGGTAATTTGCTTAATGAACTTTGGAACATTGATACTGGTTGGGCAGGATTTTATACATGGCGCATCATAACAAAACAAACAGCGATTTGCTTCCACCAAAGCAGCTTCCTTTATATCAAAAGGCGGATGTATGTCGCTGAAGTTTTCTTCGTATTGTTCAGCGGTGAGACGATTGTTACTAATCATAAATCATTTTTTTAACCACGGAGAACACAGAGTTTGGCACTAAGGGCACTAAGTCATTTTAAAGAGCCATTGATCACTCTTTTGATGCCATCTTTTAATCTTACAACATTGAAGTTTAACAACAGTCCAAGTTTATAATTACCCAGTTTTAAATAAGTCAAAGTTTGAGCAAGATGAATATCATTTAATGCTTCTACACTTTTTATTTCTAATACAAGTTTGTTTTCTACTAATAAATCAATTCTGTACCCACACTCTAATCTTACTTCCTGAAACACTAGGGGCATTGGTTTTTCCTTCTCTACAAATAATCCTGCTGTCGATATTGTATAATACAAACATTCCTTATAACAACTTTCTAATAAATCTGGTCCTAAAGAATTATGTACATCAATAGAAAGACCAATAATTTTTGTGGCTAAATCATTAACATGAACAGCTCCGTGTTCTTTGTGTAAAATCTTTGTGTTCTCTGTGGTTATATTCATTGCTCAAAATAGTTATACAGTACAAGAGTGCGACGCAAGAAAAGCCAAATAGTAATTATGCAGCTTGGAACATAATCAATTAAATAATTTACAGCTCCACTAATTTCTCATAAGTTTCCGGTCTACGGTCTCTGAAAAACTGCCATACACTTCTTACTTCGTCAATCATATCCAAATCAAATTCGGCCAACAGTAATTCATCTTTGTCTTCTGATGCCTGCGCAAATATTTGGCCTCTTGGATCAACAAAATAAGAGGAACCATAAAACTTACCCAGGTTCCATGGTTTTTCTTCGCCTACCCTATTGATGCAGCCCATAAAATAACCATTGGCTGCGGCATGCGCCGGTTGTTCCAGTTTCCATAAATATTGTGATAGCCCGGCAACCGTTGCAGATGGATTGTATACAATCTCGGCACCATTCAATCCTAATACTCTTGCACCATCCGGAAAATGACGGTCATAACATATGTATACGCCAACCTTTGCATATTTAGTTTGAAAAACAGGATATCCAAGATTACCGGGCTTAAAGAAAAACTTTTCCCAAAAACCAGATGTGTGTGGTATATGATTTTTTCTGTACTTACCTAAATAAGTTCCATCTGCATCAATAACAGCTGCGGTATTGTATAAAAAACCTGCTTGTTCTTTTTCATAAACAGGCACAATTATAACCATGTTGTATTTCTTAGCATATTCTGCCATGCGTTCGGTTGTGGGTCCGGGAACAGATTCTGCCGATGCATACCATGCTTTATCCTGCCCGGGGCAGAAATAAGGTGTATTAAAAATTTCCTGTAGACAAAGTATCTGTACACCTTGTTTCCCTGCATCTTCAATTAAAGGAATATGCTTTTGAAACATTGCTTCTTTAATTTCATCAATGGTTCCTTCACCTTCTGTTTTAGGCAAACTCATTTGTATGAGACCTGATTTGATAATTGTTGGCATTTCCTTTATTTAGTTTAATCATTGTTGTTACCAGGATTTAGTTTTATGGCATGTTT
>JACDAZ010000400.1 GCA_013695175.1 Flavisolibacter sp.
TAGTTTCAGAACATAATCCATACGGGTAGCTTCACCACTGGAAAAACGGGTTACTGTATCCATACGGAGTATGTTTGCAGAATCCATTCTTACTTCTATACCATCCAGAACTTTTAATATTCCTAAACCCTGAACAACCTGGTTTTTGGGAATATGGGTATATACAGCAGGATAAATATAATTTGCTACTGAATCGAACTGCAATAGTTTATTATAATACATGAAACTTTGTACGCTTGTATTTAAATCTGTAGAAGTAAATTGTGTAAGATTAGCCAAAGAATCTCTGCGGGCTGCCTGTAATGAATCCATTGCAGATCCATCTGCATTTGTATCGGCATTAGTACAGGAAGTAAAAAATAAAATAGTAGCAAAAAATAACAAGTATTGCATTGTAAATTGTTTATAGAATTGATGCAATAAATACGCCATTGATTTTCAGGTAGACAATAAAGCACATTGCTAAAATGTTTGCTGCAGGCATACGCTGTCAATGTAAATGTGATAGTTAGCTAAGTTATTGAAGCATGCACATTTTATTTTGCGTAAAGTTCACTTAGTAAGAATACCTTGCTACTCTGAAATAAATTTTGCAATTTCACCCAAATCCCTTGAATTCAAATTATTATGAGTATCCTGAAGAAAACTATGAAGATCAGTGGCATCATGTTGCTGGTGCTGATTCTGTTAGCCTTAATAATTCCACTCATTTTTAAAAAGCAAATCACTGCCCTTGTAAAAAACGAGATCAACAAAACCCTTTATGCAAAGGTTGATTTTGCTGATGTGAGCCTTTCGTTATTCAAAAATTTTCCACAAGCCTCTATTACGATTGATGATCTTTTAGTTATTAGTTCAAATACCGGATCATTCAGTAATGATACTGTTCTGTATTCAAAAAAATTAGATGCATCTGCCAACCTAATCAGCGTAATCAAAGGAAAGGATATTCATATAACCGGCCTTTACTTTGAATCACCGCACATGAATGCTTTGGTAAATAAAGAAGGAAAACCTAACTGGGATATAGTCAAAGAAACTGAAACAACCAGCGACAAGGATACATCAGCTGCTCCGTTTACCCTATCACTAAAAAAATACAGTATCCATAATGGTTATCTAAATTATGGAGATGAAACATCAGGGACCTTTGCAAATATTTCAGGCATTGAGCACAGCGGCAATGGCGACTTCACACAAAATATTTTTACATTAAATACGCTGACAAATGCAACTTCCGCCAGTTTTACGCAAGATGCCATACCATACCTTGTCAACACAAAAACAGATATAAAAGCTTCCATTCAAATTGATAATGTAAGCAACACATATACATTCAATTCCGGGGATATACTTTTAAATAACTTGTTAATAACAGCTAATGGATTTTTTCAATTGGTGGATGACAGTACTTATAAAATGGATATTCAATTCAAATCAGCTGCTAATACTTTTAAGGATATACTTTCTATGGTTCCTGCCTTATATAAACAGGATTTTGATAAATTAAATGCGAGTGGTGAAGCATCAGTAAAAGGATTTGTAAAAGGCATTTACAGTCCGCAACAAATGCCGGCTTATGATGTTATGCTGGAAGTGAGCAATGGTTCTTTCCAATATCCCGACTTACCCAAACCCGTAAAGAACATTCAATTGGATCTGCGTGCCATGAATGTAGACGGACTTCCGGATAATGCGGTGATAGATATATCCAAAGGCTACCTGGAAATGGATAAAGAACCTTTTGAATTCAGGTTCCTATTTAAGAATCCGGAGACGATTAAGTTTGTAGATGCCGCAGCCAAGGGTAAAATAAATCTTTCTCAAATTTCCCAATTTATAAAATTGGATCCTGGAACAAAACTTTCAGGTTTGTTGATGGCTGATGCTTTCATCAGGGGAAATCTTTCTGCTATTCAAAGTCAGCAGGGCAATTTTGCCGGTGGTGGTTTTTTTGATATAAAAGACTTGTATTTCGCTTCAAAAGCTTTTCCGCAACCAATTAAAAATGGTCGCATGAATGTGAAGATGGAAAATACAGGTGGTGTTGCCGACAACACACAGATCAATATTACGTCAGGTCATGTTGAAGTTGGTAATGATCCGATCGACTTCAATTTGTTTGTGAGTCAGCCGGTAACGAATATGAACTTTGATGGTGTTGCCAACGGCCGTTTTACACTGGATAATTTAAAACAGTTTATAACGCTGGAACCTGGTACAAGTTTATCCGGTCTAATGCATGCTGATGTAAAATTTTCAGGAAACAAACAGTTTATTGAAAAAGAACAATACGATAAGATACAGCT
>JACDAZ010000403.1 GCA_013695175.1 Flavisolibacter sp.
TCCATGTTGCTCCATAATCTTCACTTACATACAGGTAAGGACTGAAGTCATCATAACGGTAACCATTAAGTGAAATATAAACTCTTTCTGTTTTATGTGCAGAAGCTGTTACACGACTTACCCATAAATTTTGCGGTAAACTCAAACCTTTTGATTTTGGTGCACTTATCAACTGCCAGGAAAAACCCGCATCTTTGGAAACATGAATATTACCATCATCAGTACCTGTATAAATTAATCCAAAACGTTTTGGTGATTCTGAAATAGTAGTAAGCGTACCATAAGGAACATCACCTTCTCTGCCACCTTTGGTCAGATCACCACTTAAAGCAATCATGGTGTCGCCCATGTTAAAAGAGCGATAGATTTTATTGGATCCAAAATATAAAACCTGCTGGTTGTGCGGGCTTAATAAAATGGGTGATTGCCAGTTAAAACGAAGAGGTTTTTCACCCAATTCATGACGTGGCGTAATACGTTTTGCTGTACCGCGGGGATTGGACCTGTTGAGTCTTGAATAATTCCCAAATTGAAATCCCGTATAGGTTGTCTGATTATCTGTAGTGTCTACCTGTACCTGCATCCCATCGCCACCCATAATACGTTTAAATGGATAATCGCCTGTATCATGCCAGTTTACACTTGCACTGTTAGTTGATGGTCCCCACCAAACGCCATTATCCTGCATACCTCCGTAAACATTGTATGGGCGTGCATAATCAACAGCTACAGCATAATATTGAGCTAATGCTGGTGAGTTGGCTTTATACCAGGTTGCTCCATCATCGTAGGTTATATTAACACCCCCATCGTTTCCATTTATAATATGAGAATCACGATTTGGATTAACCCACAAAGCATGATGATCCGCATGCACGTTTTCTTTATCAATCTCTTTCCATGTTTTACCACCATCAGTTGACATATGTAATGTTACTCCTAATGCAAAAACTTTATCAGGATTGGAAGGAGAAACATAAATTTTGGCAAAGTAATATCCGTAAGTAAAAAAGATGGGAATTTCTTTTTCATTAGTTTTTCTCCAGTTTTGCCCTCCGTTTTCACTTCTATATACTTCTGCACCAATAGGAGATCCTTCAAAACCTGTATTCATGAATAAATAATCATAAAGGGCTGTAGATTGAAGTTGCCCTGTTGATACGAATTCCTTTACAGATTTTGCAGAATACAGCGGTGTAAGTCTGCTACGTTTTAGCAAAGTATCCAGCCTGTTTTCATCCAGGTCAGCAAATTGTTCTTTGCTTAAGTTTTGTAATTCTGACAAAGCATAAACAAGCGTATCTTTTTTTGCCGTATCAGGTTTTGCCTGCTGGTTATCTAAAATGGCATAAACAATTTGTGGGTTTTGAGGATAAACTGCCAGACCAATTCTTCCCACATTGTTGCCTGAAGGAAAACCTGAACCTTCTTTATTTAATAATTGCCATGTTTCTCCTCCATCTGTGCTTTTGTATATACCACTGGTTCTGCCACTTTCTTCAAAATTCCAAGCCCGCCTTGTTCTGTACCATACTGCTGCATAAATTTCAGTTGGGTTTTGGGGGTTCATTTCCAATTCAACGGCACCTGTATTGTCATCAACGAATAATGTATGTTTCCAGGTTTTGCCACCATCTGTTGTTTTAAAAACGCCACGGTCACGGTTTGGAGAATATAAATGCCCCAAAGCAGCAACCCATGCTGTATTATCATCCGTTGGGTGTAATTTAATAGCACCTATATGATGAGATTCAGGTAAACCCATATATTGCCAGCTTTTTCCTTTGTCAGTACTTTTATACATACCAATACCGGCATAAGAAGAACGGCTGCTGTTTACCTCGCCTGTACCCACCCAGATGGTCCCTGTTTTCCAGTTAACTGCAATATCTCCAATACCAATTACATCAGAACTGTCAAAAATGGGTGTAAATGATTGCCCGTTGTTTGTTGTATGCCATAAACCACCTGTTGAATAACCTACATAAAATTCTGTGGGGTCATCGGGATTTACATCCAGGTCAGAAACACGGCCACTCATAATAGTTGGTCCTATATTTCTAAAGGCAACATGATTTATAGTGGATTTCTGCTCTAAAACCTGCCTTTGCTGCAGACCTTTTAGTCTTTCCGCTGCTGTTGAAGGTCTTACCTGGGCATTTGTGAAAAATGTAACGAGAGCAAAGGCAATAAAAAGAAGATAACGTGGTAAATTTGAAATCATAATCCGGACTTTTTTACGTTTTACTAAGGTATCATCAAACTTACGAACTATGCGATTCATACTCATACTTCTGTTATTCATTTCTTTTAATAGTTATTCCCAATGTAAACAATATATTATTGGTGCTAAGGGAGATAAATTGAATTGTGTTGACAACAATAGTAAAAAGCAAGGGCGGTGGGTTATTAAAGTAGAATCTTTACGTGGCGAAAGGGGCTATGAAGAAGAAGGTGAATATGAAAATGATTTTAAAGTAGGTACCTGGCGCAGGTATTCTTTAGAAGGTGATATAATAGCCATGGAAAATTATCGCTGGGGTCAAAAAGACGGAAGAAATTATTATTACGATCATATGGGTCAGGCTTTAAGAGAAGAAAGCTGGAGAGCCATTGATCCATTGAATCCATATGATACGGTAAATGTGTACGATGTAAATGATCCAACAAAAGTGTTGGGGAAAAAAGTAGTTAAGATTGAAACACTTTCTGTAAAGCATGGTACATGGAAATATTTTGATCCGATGAGAGGTGTGATAGAAGAAACTGAAAACTGGTATATGGATAAACCTGCCCGCAAAGATGGTGATGACCTGTTGCCAATTGATGTTTTAGATCATACAGTAAGTGCAACTAAAACAGAAGATAAAAAGAAAACAGTTCCCAAACCCAAAGAGGTATTAGAATTTGAACAAGGTAAGGGTAAGAAAAAGATCAAGGTGAGAGATGGATCTACGGGTGGATGATTATGAATTGTGAATTATGAATTAAGAATTATGTTCAATGTTTAATTTTAAATTTTGAATTCAAAGATCTCATCCTATAATACCTACATCCTCAGTTACTGATTGCTGAAACCCGATACCCGAACCCGATACCTTATCCCTACAACTTCCTGTCAAAATAATTTCTAAAGAAAAGAAGCTGGTATTGAATAGCATTTCTCCAGTAAGCCCAATCATGTTTGCCTGGTCGTTCTATATAATCGTGAGGAATATTTAGTTCTACCATTTTATCATGTACCCGCTGGCTCATTTGAAAAATAAAATCTTCCCTTCCACAATCAATAATAATGGCAATAGAGTCTTTGGGATAGGTTTCCATTTGTTTAAAAATAGAATGTTCCCTGTATCTTTCTTTATTAGTAGTATCGCCTATTAAACGAGAAACTCCATACTGTGGTGCAGTAATATGCTCCAATGAAAAAGCACCACTCATACTTCCGCAGGCTCCAAAATCATATGCATGCCTGAAACCTAAATACAATCCACCATGACCACCCATGCTTAAGCCGGTTATAGCCCGTGCATTCCTGTTTTTTATAGTTCTGTATTTACTATCAATGTATGCAGGAACTTCTTTAGCAATAAAAGTTTCATATTGCATTGTTGCATCAACGGGACTATTAATATACCAGCCTGCAAAAGCGCCATCAGGTGTTACAACAATCAACTGGTAGTCATCAACCATTTTTTTTATCTGTGGTACACGTGTTATCCAATTCATATAATTACCACTATGCCCGTGTAACAGGTAAACTGTAGGGAATGATGTTTTTCCCTGGTCGTAAGAATCAGGTTTTATAACAACAGCTTTTATATTCTTTTTCATACTGTTGCTGTAAATGGTAACAGTATCCACAGTGGCTGCATGTAATGTTGCAGATGAAAAAAGAATTACAGTAATTATTAAACTTTTTAATGCAGGTATTAGTTTCATAAAAAAAATAAAAGAAAAGCCACTTCCGGTGAAGTGGCTGATTATCAAAAACCTCTTTTTTCGTTTGCTTTTTGCATAGGGTTAGGTCCAACAGACTGACCCCTTGCAGCACCTTGTTTTTGTTTAAAAACCTGGAAGCGCGAAGGTGCTTGATTTACTTCGCCCCAAAAATTATTACTCTCATCTATGTCAGCAGTTTCACGGAAAGGATCAAGACGAATAGAAGCTACTTCTTTGTCTTTCATAAAAAATTTAGTGACCGTTTTTTCATTCAACCTCCATACCTGCGCCGGAATGCGATCTATTTCTTTGGTTCCATCTTTATAAGTCCATTCAAGAATAATAGGCATTACCAAACCACCTTTGTTAGTAAAATGTAATTCATAAAAATGTTTATTAGCTACCTTTTGTTTTTCAGCTTCGGTTAAGGGCTCAATTGATGCCGGAATAGTAACAGGATATGCTGTTGAATCATATGGTTCTAGCTCGCGGGAGTATCTCCAATAAAAATCCCTGGCTACAGTATCTACATCGGTATAAAATCTTATGCTGGTATCGTGGCGGTTCCTGATCTTGGCTACATCTTCAAAATCATTTACCATGGGTCGTGGTAAGTTTTGATATACAACTGTGTCTCTGAAACGGTTAGAAACAGCATTTAAATCTGCCTTTGCATAAATAACTGTATCTAAAGAAATATCAGTAGCATCGGTACTATAAAACCATCCTCTCCAGAACCAATCCAAATCTTCTGCACTGGCATCTTCCATAGTACGGAAAAAATCTGCCGGGGTCGGGTGTTTAAATGCCCAACGTCTTGAAAATTCTTTAAATGAAAAATCAAATAAATCACGGCCCATGATAGTTTCACGTAAAATATTTAAACCTGTTGCCGGTTTTGAATAAGCATTAGGTCCAAAATGAATAATGTTTTCTGAATTAGTCATAATTGGCTCCAGCTGTTCTTTAGGAAGCCTCATATAATCTGTAATCAAATGTGCCGGCCCACGGCGGGAAGGATACCTGTTATCCCAAAGTTCTTCTGTGAGGTATTGTACAAATGTATTCAAACCTTCATCAAACCATGTCCACTGCCGCTCATCGGAGTTAATAATCATGGGGAAAAAATTGTGTCCAACTTCATGAATGATCACTCCTATCATACCATATTTTGTTGCTTCTGTATAAGTCCCATCTTCATGCGTACGTCCATAATTAAAGCAGATCATCGGGTATTCCATGCCATTGGCAGCCTCTACACTAACAGCAACCGGATAAGGGTATGGAATAGAAAACTTTGAATAAACCTGTATAGCATGTGCAACTGCTCTTGTAGAAAAAGGACGGTATAAACCATAAGCTTCTTTTGGATAATAGCTCATTGCCATAATCTTCTTTCCTTCTACATATGTTGGCATAGCATCCCAGGCATACTTGCGGCTG
>JACDAZ010000415.1 GCA_013695175.1 Flavisolibacter sp.
GAACATCACTGGTTTTGTTCCTGGTTTCTTTGACGTATCAAACTTAAGGAGCTAATCTCTCCACCCTCCAGTTACCATCTTCCATAACCGAATATTGTATCCTGTCGTGCAGCCTGCTGGGCCTGCCCTGCCAAAATTCAACTATTACCGGTTTTACTATATATCCACCCCAATGTTGTGGTCTATTAAGTGCCTGCTCACCCAATTCTGTTTTTACTTTTTCAAAATTCTCATCCAGCCAATTTCTGCTTTCAATCACCTGGCTTTGTGGTGATGCCCAGGCTCCAACCCTGCTTCCTTCGGGGCGTGAAAGAAAATATTCATCATTATCTGCATCACTTAATTGAGAAACTAAACCAATAATGCGTACCTGCCTTTCCAGTTCTTTCCAGTAAAAAACCAAACAAGCTTTAGGATTTTCCTCCAGTTGCATTGCTTTAAAACTTTTATAATTTGTAAAAAATGAAAACCCGGTTTGATTGAAACCTTTTAATAAAACTACTCTTGCAGATGGCATTCCATCACAGGAAGCAGTTGCCAGTGTCATAGCATTGGGTTCTATAACCTCGCTTTCAATAATTTGTTTCCACCAAATATCAAATTGTTGAATAGGATCCGACGCTACATCCTGTTCTAATAAATATTGATGTGCATATTCTCTGCGAAGGCTTGCTATTTCCGGTCTCATAAAATCAAATGTTAGCACAAAGTTGATGAGAACGGGTGAGAGATTATGATTTTCTGCGTAATAAATTATCTCTTTCTTCCATCATCATGTTTAGCATGCTTTCCAGTTCACCAATCCTGCGTAGTTCAGTTTGTAATTTTTGATTGGTTTCAGCTACTGTTTGAAAATCATTATTCAAATCTTCAAGCATCTTTGTTTTCTTTAAAAGCTGCTGGCGCTGCATATTAGATTCACCTAATTTATCCTCTGTATCAGCTAACTGCTGGTAAAGCTTTGCATTCTCTGAAAGGAGTTCCTGTAGTTTTTCCTGTTTGCGAATAGTATCGTTTTTTAACTGGTAATAGGCTTCCTTCGTTTCTTCCAGCTCCATGGCTAAAATATTTGTTTTATTTGCCTGGGCTTCCATGTTGGCCATAGTTTGTTGTAAAACTATAAATTCAGTTTGTACACCCTCTAACCGTGCAGACATTTGATCTGTAACTTCTTTCTGCTTTTGAAGTTTATGAAGCTGCTCTTCCTTTTCTTCCAGTTCCCACTCCAGTTTATCTATTTTGTTTAATAGCTTTTCATTCTGTTCTTTTAGCTCTTCAACCTGGCCCCGGCTTTCAAGATCTTCAATCTTATTTAAAACATCAGCCAGGTATTGCTGTTGTTGTATAAAAGATTGTTTTAGGGAAACAAGAGTATCGGCTTCTGTAGCTTTTCGTATTGAAATTTTTTCTTCCTGTTTATGAATGAGGGGTTTGGATGGCAGAACCGTTTGCGGTTTTGCACCAAAAAGAGTATCCATAAACTCGTGGTAAGCAGATGCCAGTGTTTCTTTCTTTTTTTTCTTCAGGGTCAGGCCTCTTTGTTGGGCCTTAATTTCTTCTAAACCTGATAAGGAATTTCTTAAAAAAACAATGGTACCTATTAGCAACAAGAATGAGAATACAAAGACAGAAATCTCTATAAGATTAAATTCAATTGCCAGAGAGTACATTAAGACAGCCAGTTTCGACGACAAGCTAATAAAACTTTCTTAGATATAAAAGTAATTTTAGGCAGTTACCAGGGTTCCGACTTTTTCGCCAGTAACCACACGCTTTAGATTATCAGGGGTATTCATATCAAAAACAACTATGGGTAGATTGTTTTCCATGCATAAAGTAAAGGCAGTCATATCCATTACGTTCAGCTTCTGTGTTATACATTCCTGGAAGGTGATCACTCCGAATTTGGTGGCATTGGGATCTTTTTCCGGATCTGCAGAATAAATACCATCTACCCTTGTACCTTTCATGATTACATCAGCCTTTATTTCAATAGCTCGGAGTGAGCCCGCAGTATCGGTAGTGAAATAGGGATTACCGGTTCCGGCGCCAAAAATCACCACCCTTCCCTTTTCTACGTGCCTGATGGCCCTTCTTCTTATATAAGGTTCTGCAATCTGCTCCATTTTTATAGCGCTTTGCAACCGTGTATAAACACCTATTTTTTCAAGTGCGGCTTGTAAAGCCATACCGTTTATTACAGTTGCCAGCATACCCATATAATCCCCATGCGCTCTTTCTATTCCTGTTTCAGCTTCGTTCATTCCGCGGTAAATATTACCCCCTCCAATAACTATGGCTACCTGTACACCTAAATCTATCACTGATTTTATGTCCTGGGCGTATTGTGCTAAAACATCATTATCAAACCCAAAACTTTTATCACCCATCAATGATTCACCGGACAGCTTTAGTAAAATGCGTTTATACTTAGGTAGCATATATAAAATGTTGCGGTGCGAAGATAAAGGGAACTTATTTTATCACGAAAGTTTCATGTTTAAAAACTAATTGAAGTATAAGCATAGTATTACTCTACAATTTTGATGATTTAAGCGCTATGCTTATTTTCACCTGTGCTATTTCAATTAGTAAAGCTGTATGCAAGGCTTTGTATTAAAATTTATTGCAGGAAAATTATTATTAATAATCCCGGATACTTAAAAGCTAAAGGACCTTTATTATTTGCTGCCAACCATCCTAATTCTTTTTTAGATGGTGTTATACTGACAACTTTATTAGAAGAAAATCTTTATTCCCTTGCAAGGGGTGATGCATTTAAAAAACCGTGGCATAAAAAAATTCTTTTGTGGGTTCACCAGTTACCGGTGTACCGTACCAGCGAAGGGGTTGAAAACCTTGGTCATAACTATACTACATTCAAAGCCTGCCAGGATGTATTTAGAAACAATGGAATTGTAATGATATTTAGCGAAGGCAGATGTATTAATGAATGGCATTTACGACCACTGAAAAAAGGAACTGCACGCCTGGCTATCAGCACCTGGTTAAAAGGTATAGATCTTACTGTAGTTCCCGTAGGATTTAATTATAGTTCATTCCGCAATTTTGGTAAAAATGTTTTTATAAATTTTGGTGAGCCGCTTAACCAACAACTTGTTTTGGATCATGTATCGGATGGAAAACAATTTTTTTATTTCAACGAACAACTAAAAAATCAATTGGAAGTATTGGTTTATGAAATTGATGCTGCAGATAAAGAAAAATTAAAAGAAACGTTTTATGTAAATCAACCTGCATTAAAAAAAATACTACTGGCAATTCCAGCCCTTGCAGGATTTATAATACATGCACCACTTTATTTTAGTGTAAAAACCATAACAAAAAAATATTTTGATAATGATCATTTTGACAGTGTGGTTGCCAGTTTGTTGATGCTGGCCTATCTTATTTACCTGCCTTTATTATGTATTATTGTTTCTTTTATGTGCAGATGGGAGGCTGGAGTGGCAGGTTTGATAGTGATTCCTTTTACAGCATGGGCATGTGTTCAGCTAAAAAAGCAAATAGACTGAGGTTACTTTAACTGAAATATAGTATTGAAAAAGTATTAAGCTGATCAATGCATCTTTTTCGATTACCTTTCAACAAATCAAAATTTTTATGTTTCTCATTATAATTGGAGTGCTGATTATTATTGTATCTCTATCTATACGAACTATACCATCTATAGGACTTCACTATCGTACCGGTTTTTTAATAGGTATTGCTATGGTAGTGCTGGGCGTAATAACCAGTTGTTTTGTACAAATTGATGCAGGTTATGTTGGGGTGAAAAAGCTTTTTGGAAAGGTGCAAAAAGATGTACTGCATAGCGGGTTAAATTTTATAAACCCACTGTATGAAATTGATAAAATGGATGTACGAACTTTAAACTATACTATGAGCGGTGTTAATGATGAAGGCTTAAGTAGTGCAGATGATGCCATCCGTGTATTAACGGCAGATGGATTGGAAGTAACTATTGACCTTACAGTTTTATACCGCGTTACGCCTTCGGAAGCGCCGAGGATTGTAAGAGAGACAGGCTTGAACTATGAAGATAAAATTGTACGTCCCATTTCCCGTACCCGTATTCGTGATAATGCTGTTTATTATGATGCGGTGGCTCTTTATTCTACCAAAAGAGATGAATTTCAAACCCGGATTTTTAAAGGTATAGAAGCAGATTTTAAGTCAAGAGGTTTGATGCTGGAAAACCTTTTAGTAAGAAATATTACCCTCCCACAAACTGTAAAGAGTACCATAGAACAAAAAATTCAGGCAGAACAGGAAGCGCAAAAAATGCAGTTTGTATTGCAAAAAGAAACCCAGGAAGCAGAGAGAAAAAGAGTGGAAGCAAAAGGTATAGCAGATTACCAACGAATCATTTCCGAAAGCTTATCAGATAAACAATTGCAGTATGAGCAGATAAAAGCCATGAAAGAACTGGCTCAATCCCAAAATTCAAAAGTGATTATGATGGGTGGAAGGAATACTCCTGTTATTTTGGATGCCAAGCAATAAAATAAAAAATTAAGAAACAAGGTTCTAATAAAGATCTGAGACGATATTTTCTCTAACAAAAACAGGGAGCCATTATTGAATTTGCATATATTACTAAAACAAATTTTGCTTCAGTAAAATTCAATTAGAAATTCTTTGTCTGAAAAAGCAGTTTTATGGTATTAATAAATGATACCACTAAAACTTCTTTTATGAAACAGACTTACACATGCAGGAAAACAAATAAAAAAATCTTTCACGCTTTTTCCATTTTACTATTCATCCTTCTCTCCACCGCTTCCATTGCTCAGGAAACTCCAGGTGTTCAAAAACTTTATGCTGACTTTGGTGTTGGCGGAACCTCTAAAAAAGGTGAATTTGCTTCAGCAGGAGTACAAGCCGTATGGAAAAATAATTGGGTAACAGCTTTTAGCTTTCATTCTATAAATATGGAACCTAAAAATTTGCCTGCAAATTATCATCCTGGTTATACAATTATTTTTTTTATACCTATACCCGATCAAATGCCAAGTGCAGATATGCGTATTTATAGCCTGATGGCAGGAAAACATTTAAAAGCTGGAAGAAATACATGGTTTATTACTAATGCTGGCTTATCGTTAGTAAACGCTAATGAATTACAATTTACCAGAAGTTCAATTGATCCATCGTGGAATTGGTTTTTTGGTGAGGAACCTTCTAATTACACCTATACAAAGCAAAAGAAAACGACTTTCGGGGCTATGCTTAATGCTGATTTTAATTGGGCTTTTGCATCATTTGCTGGTTTAGGTGCAGGTGTATTTACCAATTTTAATTCCATACAATCACCTGTTGGATATCATATTAAATTATTGATTGGTAAGACGAACAGGGAAAAAAGAAATAGAAGTTGAATATAGCCAAACAGATTCAGTAGGGATGGACAACCTCTTAGCGTTCTTACAATCAATGAGTTTTCCTATCCATATAGGATAATCCAGCTCCATAAAAGAATTTATTAACAACAATAAAAAAACAACAAAATGAAAAAGATTTTTTTTATCGCAGCAATTGCACTGGCAACATTAAATTCCTGTACCAAGGAAGCTTTAAATTCAACAGAAAATGAAATAGTTGCTTCAAATGAGAGTTCAGCAAACAGAGCTTATAAATGGGTTGATACTAATGAAACCTTTGCCGTGCATTGGTGGAGTTGCAATGAATGTACCGGTGAAATGGTGGATTTCATTGGCACCGGGCATCTCAGGGTTCAGGGTTCTGTTACTAAAAATGGGTTTAATTTTACAATGCATTATAATGCTGCAAATATTAAAGGAGTAGGTCAAACTTCAGGAACTATATACAGAACAACAGATAGTTTCAATTATCATAACAAAGGTAATTTACAAATGGGCAACTTGTTTATCAGCAAACAGGCATAATTAAATACACTTCTGCAGGCAATGAACCCAATTTATTTTCAGAAGACAATTGGCATCTTACTATAAATGCAAATGGTGAGGTTACCAGTTTTTCTACAACAGGTGGAAGAATTTATTCCTGCAGATAGCTTTAACTATTTTGAATAGCATATGCCAACCAATCTATTAATTCCCTGATGAGTCCCTGCTAAACTTTTACAAACAAGATGTTGATGCGGGGACTCAGAGGGGAATATTAAGGAAGTTTATTTAATCTTTATACCCTGGTGATTATCATAGTTCATCTTTATAAACGCTCCCTGCTCATCTGCAATGAAAGTAATGG
>JACDAZ010000397.1 GCA_013695175.1 Flavisolibacter sp.
TGATCGTTATTTTTTCCCTGTTTTCTTTGGTTGCCCAGGCACAAAATAAAGGAACCAGGATCAATGGAAACGTTATTGACGGAAGCTCAAAAACTATTGAATCAGCTACAATTGCTTTACATGCAGCTAAAGATTCAGCTGTTTTAAAATTTGCTGTTGCCGATAAAACAGGAAAATTTTCATTCCCTGACGTTTCAGCAGGACAATATTTTATATCTGTAACAGCTGTTGGACATGAAAAAGGATTTTCTGAAACCATTGTAGTAAATGGTGAAACTTCAGAAATGGCTTTAAAAACCATCGAATTGGTCCCTCAGGCTAAATCAATAGGAGGTGTAACGGTAAATGCACGCAGACCATTGATTGAACAAAAAATTGATAGAACCATAGTTAATGTAGAAGCATCTGTTACCAATGTTGGCGCTACAGCAATGGAAGTGTTGGAAAAATCTCCCGGTTTATCTGTAGATAAAGATGGTAATATAAGCCTCAAAGGAAAGCAGGGTGTAATGGTGTTAATTGATGGACGACCAACACAATTGGGAGGTGCTGATCTTGCTAATTTATTAAGAAGTATGAGCGCCAATCAACTGGATCAGATAGAAATAATGACAAATGCTCCGGCTAAATATGATGCAGCGGGTAATGCAGGAGTTATTAATATAAAGACCAAAAAGAATAAACAATATGGTTATAATGGTGCTTTGACTTTAGGTTATGGGCAAGGAAAATATCCAAAATTTAATGAAGGATTAAATTTTAACTACAGGCATGGTAAAATAAACCTGTTCACCAATCTAAGCCACAATTATCGCAAAGGTTTTAGTGAATTAGAAATACAAAGAAACTTCAGAGATCGCAATTCTAAACAGCTTATTTCAACATTTGACCAATTTGCTCAAATGCAGAATATAAATGAAACCTTTAATGGTAAAATTGGAGCAGACTATTTCGCAGGCAAGAATACAACATTTGGAGTAGTGGTAAGCGGACTTACAAGTCCTGGCAGATTTACAAATCGCAACCTGAATAACATATATGATGTATCAGGTAAATTAGTAAGTGAAACAAAAGCTTTTTCAGATCAGGAATCAAAATGGAACAACTTTAGTACGAACTTCAACTTCCGCCAGGTATTAGATACTACAGGTAAAGAGATAACTGCAGATCTCGATTATCTTACTTATGGCAGATCGAGCAGTCAAACACTTTCTAATTCATATTTTGATGCTGCCGGAAATACAATAGCAAAGTCAGATACTTTATATAGCAGCATGCCACAGGATATTAACATCTACAGCGGAAAAATTGATTACCTGCAACCTTTAAAAAATGGTGCCCGTTTTGAAGCCGGTGTAAAAAGCAGCATAGTTAGAACTGACAATAATGCAATTTATGATACTGTTCATAATGGAGAAGTGATTCGCGATTTAACCCGCAGCAATCATTTTGTTTATGAAGAAAATATAAATGCTGTATATGTGAACCTTAATAAATCACTTTCTAAAAAATTAAGTGCTCAATTAGGTTTAAGATTAGAAAATACAATTGCAAAAGGAAAACAGATAACTACCAACGTAAATTTTGATCGTAACTATACACAATTATTTCCTACTGCATTCTTTCAATATAAAGCAAATGAAAAGAATACAATTGGTTTAAACTATGGACGTAGAATAAGACGCCCTAATTATGAAAGCCTGAATCCTTTTATTGAATATTTAGACAGGTATACATCACAGCAGGGAAATCCTAATCTTAAACCACAGTTCAGTCATAACATAGAAGCAAGTCATAGTTTCAAAGGTTTTTTAACTACTACATTGAATTATACTAAAACCACTGATATTATACAACAGGTTATTGAGCAAAATGAAGCCACTAATGAAGCATATGTAAAACAACAGAATATTGCGCAACAACGGCAGTATGGAGTTTCAGTAAGTGCCAACATGCCTGTAACAAAGTGGTGGAGAAACAGCCTGTATATCAATGCGTTTAATAACAGCTTTGAAGGTATTGTAAACAATGCACCCATTACAGTTTCAGCAACAAGTCTTATGCTAAATGGCACTCAGACTTTTACACTTAATAAAACTTTAAGTGCAGAACTAAGCGGATGGTATCGTACTGCAGGAATTGAAGGAGTAATAAAAATCAGACCTATGGGAATGATGTCAATGGGAGTTAGCCAGCAGGTATTAAAAGGTAAAGGAACTGTAAGATTAAATGTTAGGGACATATTTTATACACAACAATTTAAAGCCGTATCTAAATATGGTAATGTTGATGCTGCTTTTCAAAATAAAAATGATAGTCGTGTAGCGAATATTGGTTTTACTTACCGCTTTAGTAAAGGAAAAGTAAATGGTGGTGCAAAAAGAAGATCAGGTAGTGCTAATGATGAACAGAACAGGGTAGGTGTTAGCAACTAGAGGTTAAGGTGAATAAGAATGGAGGTTCTGTTAATGCAGAACCTCCATTACTGTATCAATTAGTACATGTTTTATAATCCTTTGCAACCGTTGATGTATTGATAACGCTAAATTTCCATTTACCACTATCAATTAGTCCTTTATCACAAATGACTCAAATAATATAAATCATTGAACAACATTTGCAAAATTGAGAAAACAACCAAATGAGAAAAATTTTTTATACACTTTTTGTTTTAACGCTTACAACATTAAGCGTATCAGCACAGGAAGCTTCTAAAGTTAGTGGAGCAATAAAAGATGGTGCAGGAAAAGCACTTTCTTCTGTTACTGTATCTCTTCTAAAAGCAAAAGATTCTGCACTTGCTAAAGTAGCAGTTTCTGATAAAGAAGGATATTATGAGTTTACTAAAATGCCACAAGGCAGGTACATGATTTCCTATTCTTCCGTTGGGTATGATGTAAAAACTTCAGATGTATTTGAATTAAATGGATCTGAAATAAAAATGCCCGCTATTGTATTAACTGAAGCTGCAAAATCCTTATCTGGTGTAACAGTACAAAGCAGGCGTCAACTGATTGAAACCAGAATAGACAGGATGGTAGTAAATGTTGATGCTTCACCAACCAATGCAGGAAATTCAGCATTGGAAGTTTTAGAAAAATCTCCCGGTGTTACTGTGGACAGAGACGGTAACATTAGTTTGAAAGGAAAGCAGGGTGTAATTGTTTTAATGGATGGAAAACCTTCTTATTTAAGTGGTGCAGACCTTGCAAACCTGTTAAGAAACATGCCATCCAGCCAGTTAGACCAGATTGAGATAATGACACAACCTTCTGCCAAATATGATGCTTCAGGTAATTCAGGAATCATCAATTTTAAGATGAAGAAGAATACCCAAATGGGCATGAATGGTAGTGTAAATGTTTCGTATGTACAAGGGCGCTATCCCAAATCTCCCAACAGCTTCAACTATAATTACAGAAATGGCAATATAAATTTCTTTAGCAATATAAATTATTCTTACTGGAGTGGTTTTAGTGATTTAGAGCTTATAAGAAAATTTAAAGATGCATCTGGTATGGATACCGCCATCTTTAGCCAGGAAAGTAATCAAAGATTTAGTGGTAATAATATAGGTGCACGATTTGGTCTTGACTATACCGTGAATACTAAAACAAGTGTTGGTATCATGCTTAATGGAACATACAATCCTCGCACTCACCGGGTTCATACACTTACTACTGTAACCAATGAGAACGGAGTTATTGATTTTTTTAATGAAGCCAGAAATACAAGTAAGGATCCATGGAAGAACATGGGTGTGAATCTAAATTTCAGGCACAAATTAAATAAACCAGGAAGTGAAATAACTGCAGATCTTGATCATGTCCGTTATTCTTCCCGAAGCAATATAACATCATCTAATTTTTCATTTGATGCAGCAATGAATCCAAAAGGAACTCCTTACTTGTTAACTGGATTATTACCACAGGATATAAGTATTTATAGTGGTAAAGTTGATTATGTACTTCCATTAGCAAAAGAGGCAAAATTTGAAGCAGGCTTAAAAAGTAGTTTAGTGAGCACTGACAATAATGCTCCTTACCAATTTTTTAATGCTGCAACCAATCAATGGGAAGTAGATCCGCTTACAGATCATTTTAAATACGAAGAAAATATAAATGCTGCTTATGTAAATGTATCCAGACAATTTAAAAAATGGGGTGTACAAACAGGTTTAAGATTTGAACATACACATTCGGAAGGAAACCAGGTCTTGAAAAATCAATTGTATCCGAGAGATTATAAGCAACTTTTTCCAACAGCTTATTTAAGTTATGCGGCTGATGATAATAATAAGTTAGCTCTTTCTTATGGTCGCAGAATTGAACGTCCCAATTACCAGGATATGAATCCTTTTGTTCGCTTCCTGGATCAATATACATTTCAGCAGGGAAATCCTTACTTAACACCGCAGTTTACCAATCATGT
>JACDAZ010000439.1 GCA_013695175.1 Flavisolibacter sp.
CAAAGGCAACTTCAATCAATAAAAAATATACCTCATTTTTTTCAACTGGTATGGTTGCATAATCCAAAATAGAAAAACTGAATATTTTCCGGTTTTTATTTCCAAACCATTTTGCTTTTAAAAAAAACTTTATGAGTACATCCTGCTGAAAATGCTCTGATGAAGCTTCTGAAAATAATTCCGGAATAGCATTTACTTTAAGCAGGGAAAGTTTATGGTCTTCATTAGAATGTTCATGTACCTTTTCCAAAGCAAACCAATGAAAGGAGTGAGGTGCCAGTGTAAAGAAATAGGGTGCATCTGGTTTTATAACAGGGAAATGATTTTTACTGAATACCTCTAACAGGTTATAACCTTTATAATCTATTAAGTCTACTTCAGCAGGTTGAGAATGTTTGGAAAGATTAACTATAATAAACAAAACTTCATTTTCATGCGTTCGTGTAAATGCTAATACTTTAGGATTTTCAACATGCAGAAATTTTAGGTCACCCCTACTGAATGCTTTGTACTTTTTACGCATGTTGATGATGCGTTTCATAAACCAAAATAAAGAAGAGGTGTTTTTTCTTTGTGTTTCTACATTCACAGTTTCATAGTGATACTCGGGGTCTAGTATTGTAGGCAAATACAGACTTTGTGGATTGGCTGTAGAAAATCCTGCATTTCTGTCCGGCGACCATTGCATTGGAGTACGTACTCCATCTCGGTCTCCCAAATAAAAATTATCACCCATACCAATTTCATCACCATAATAAACTACGGGAGTTCCCTGTAAAGAAAAAAGTAATGAATTCATCAACTCAATCTTTCTCCTGTTATTCTCCATTAAAGGTGCTAATCGATGACGTATGCCAAGATTAATCTTAGCTTTTGGATCTTTAGCATATACCTTATACATATAATCCCTTTCTTCATCCGTCACCATCTCTAATGTAAGTTCATCATGATTACGTAAAAAGATGGCCCATTGGCATGATTCAGGAATAGCAGGCGTTTGATCAAATATATCTGTGATAGGATACCTGTCTTCCATTTGTAATGACATGAACATGCGGGGCATTACTGGAAAATGATAATTCATATGGCATTCATCACCATCACCAAAATAAGATGCAGAATCTTCAGGCCACATATTTGCTTCGGCAAGAAAAACTGTTCCCGGGAAATGGTCATCAATATGTTTCCTGAGTTTTTTAAGAAATGCATGTGTCTCAGGCAAGTTTTCTCCGTTTGTACCATCTCTCTCAAAAAGATAAGGAACAGCATCAAGCCTGAAACCATCAACACCCATAGCACACCAATAATCAAGTACTTTAAAAACCTCTTCCTGCACCAGTGGGTTATCGAAATTTAAATCGGGCTGATGATGAAAAAACCTGTGCCAGTAATATTGTTGTGCAACAGGATCCCAACTCCAGTTAGATGCTTCAAAATCCTGGAAAATAATTCTGACATCTTTGTATTTTTCGGGGTCGTCGGACCAAACATAAAATTCTCTTTCAGGTGAACCCTTTGGTGCACGGCGGGCCTTTTGAAACCACTGATGCTGGTCAGAAGTATGATTTAATACCAACTCAGTAATGACTTTCAATTTTCGTTTATGAGATTCTTCCAGGAGAAGTTTAAACTGTTCTATATTTCCGTACCTGGGATTAATACTGTAGTAATCAGCAATGTCATAACCATCATCTTTTAACGGTGAAGGATAAAAAGGCAAAACCCAAATAGCAGTTACACCAAGTTCTTGCAGGTAATCAAGCTTTTCAATCAATCCTGTAAAATCTCCCATTCCGTCACCATTACTGTCTTTAAAAGCTTTTATGTGAAGCTCATATATAATTGCGTCCTTATACCAATATTTGTCGTCTGTAAATGCTGCCATAGTTTCTAATTTCCTTTCTAATGAAGTGTAATTTATTAAATGTTTTGGCGATAGATATTTTAATAGCAGTTATCAAACATCAGCTTCAAAAATTTGGCCATACTTGATATATGGTCATCACAATTTATTTAAGACTTCTATTTATTTAAAAATTTCAATTGATCTTAAATAGCTTGTTTAACAATTAATCACTTATTGTTACCTTCGCCCCGCAATAAAAAAAATAAAAGATTATGTCTGTTAAAGTTGCCATTAATGGCTTTGGAAGAATAGGACGCCTGGTTTATCGTCAGATTTATAATATGGAAGGGATTGATGTGGTTGCTGTAAATGATTTAACCAGCCCAAAAGTATTAGCACATTTATTAAAATACGACACAGCACAGGGAAGGTTTGATGTTGATGTGAAATCAACTGATAATTCTTTGAATGTGGATGGCGATGAAATTATGATCTATGCAGAAAAAAATCCTGCAGATATTCCCTGGGGTAAACATGAAGTGGATGTTGTTTTGGAATGTACCGGATTTTTTACTGATAAGGAAAAAGCAGAAGCTCACATTAAAGCAGGAGCAAAAAAAGTGGTTATATCTGCACCTGCAACAGGCGATCTGAAAACTATTGTTTTTAATGTTAATCATGATATTCTGGATGGTAATGAAACAGTAATTAGCTGTGCTTCCTGTACTACAAATTGTTTAGCTCCTATGGCACAGGTGCTGGAAGAAAAGTTTGGAATAGCAGCAGGTTTAATGACTACTGTTCATGCATATACTAATGATCAGAATACCCAGGACTCCCCACATCCAAAGGGCGATTTGAGAAGAGCAAGAGCTGCGGCACATAATATTGTTCCAAACAGCACTGGTGCTGCAAAAGCTATAGGTTTGGTATTACCCAGTTTAAAAGGAAAGTTGGATGGAACAGCGCAACGGGTTCCAATCTTAACCGGCTCGTTAACAGAACTTACTGTGGTACTCAATAAAAAAACCACAGTTGAAGAAGTAAATGGAGCCATGAAAGCTGCAGCAAATGAAAGCTATGGTTATAATGAAGATGAAATTGTAAGCAGTGACATTATTGGTATTAGTTATGGAAGTTTATTTGATGCTACGCAAACAAAAGTTCAAACAGTAGGAGATACACAAATAGTTAGAACAGTCAGCTGGTACGATAATGAAATGAGTTATGTTT
>JACDAZ010000474.1 GCA_013695175.1 Flavisolibacter sp.
GGGCTGGTGCAGAAAGAATACATGGATATAATTTTCGATGAAACAAGCCTGAACCTGATGCGCCAGATAAAAAATGTGTTTGATCCAAATAACATTTTAAATGCCGGCAAAATATTTGAATTTAAACAGGATTAAGAATTATGATGAAAACAACTATTTTAATATTAATGCTGCTGGTGGTGCAGCTTTCATGGGCTCAAAATTCCGATCCGGATTCTGTAAGAGGATTTAACCGCGACAAAGTTTTTATTGGTGGAAGTCTTTCTTTAGGTTTCGCAAATAATCAGTTTGCTGCAGGTGTTAATCCATTTATCGGGTATAGCCTTACCAATTGGGTAGATGCAGGGGTGGTGGTAAATTATAATTATAATGCAACAAGAGATTATCCATTTTTTAATGACAGGATAAAACAGCATACTTATGGTGCAGGAGTATTTACAAGAATTTTCCCAGTTAGATTCTTATTTATTCAAGGTCAGATTGAGCAAAATTTTATAAATATTCGATACAACCCTTCTGGTGGAGGATTAAAGGAAAGGTATAGCAGGAATGCACCCAGCTTATTAGTGGGTGGAGGTTATACTACAGGCCGACAACCAGGCAATGACAGAGGATTCTTTTATTTATCATTGTTAGTTGATGTATTAAAAAATGAAAATTCACCATACACTGATAACCAGGGCAGAATAATACCTATCATTCGTACGGGTTTTCAAACACCTTTGTTCAGGAAACGGAATCTTTAAAATATGAAATGATTTCAGCTGGTTTGTTAAGTACTACAAATTGTTCCATCAGATCTCCATATAAAAAGCCTTCTGTAGTTAATTTTTGTAAATGTTGAATAAGATGATCATAAAATCCAGCTGAATTCAATATAAAAATGGCTTTATCGTGAATAGACAACTGGTTCCAGGTAAGCATTTCAAAAAGTTCATCAAGAGTTCCAAAGCCTCCCGGTAAAACGATTGCTGCATCACAAAGTTCGTACATGGTTCGTTTCCTTACATGCATGTCTTCTACCACCAAAAGATCACTGATATTTTCGTGTTGCGTTTCCCATTCTATTAAAATTTGAGGAATTACTCCTTTTACTATTCCTCCATTTTCCATTACACTGTCAGCGGCAATGCCCATTAATCCATTTTTACCACCTCCGTATATTAATTGAATTTTATGTTCTGCAATCAGTCTTCCTAATTCTGCTGCATCCTTTTTATACTGCTCATTATTACCCGATTTTGATCCGCAAAAGATGGCTAATGATCTGATCATTCTTATTTCCCTTTGATTAATTTAGCATCAAAGGAAAACAAATTTTTATTTCTTCAGAAAAATGCTGTTCATTGCATACGCTTTTAAAATTTGAACTATGAATTCAGTTGTCCTCCTTTCTTTTGTTATTGGCTACTTTGTTCTTTTACTCGTGGTTGCTTATTACACGTCACGTAATTCAAACAACGATTCTTTTTTTATTGGCAATAAAAGTTCAAACTGGATGCTGGTGGCATTTGGTATGATTGGAACTTCTTTAAGTGGTGTAACATTCGTTTCTGTTCCCGGTACTGTAAGCACCGTTGCTTTTTCTTATTTCCAGGTAGTTATTGGTTACCTGATTGGTTATATGGTTATAGCGTTTGTACTGCTACCTCTTTATTACCGGTTAAATCTTACGTCTATATACAATTACCTGCATCATCGTTTTGGTATGATATCTTATAAAACAGGAGCTTTATTTTTTATCATTTCCAGGACTTTAGGTGCTACAGCACGTTTATACCTTGTTATTAATGTATTGCAGATTTTTATACTGCGTGATCTGAACATAAGCTTTGGTGTGGCCACACTGGTAATTTTAATAATGATCATTTTATACACTTTTGAAGGTGGTGTAAAAACAATAGTGTATACCGATACGTTACAAACAACTTTCATGTTGCTGGGGCTCATCATATGTATAATTTACATAATGACCAATATGGGTTATTCAGTAGGATCTACATTAAGTGAAATGGGTTCTAATAACCTGACTCATATTTTTAATACTGATGTCAATTCATCCGGGTTTTTTGTAAAAAACATATTGGGAGGTATGTTTATCACCATTGCCATGACGGGTCTTGACCAGGAAATGATGCAGAAAAACATAAGCGTAAGAAGATTATGGGATTCTCAAAAAAACATGATAACATTCAGTGTTATTATGGTTGTTGTAAACTTCCTCTTTCTTTTCCTTGGCGGTATTTTATACATCTATGGTAAAGCCAATAATATAATTGTTCCGGGTGATGATCTCTTTCCAACAATTGCCTTGCAGTATATGCCTGCAGCCATTTCAATAATATTTATCATCGGTTTAATATCAGCATTATTTCCAAGCGCTGATGGAGCATTAACGGCTCTTACTTCATCTTTTTGTATAGATATCCTTGGCTTAAAAAGAAAAAAACTTTCAGAACAGGCAAGTAAAAAAACAAGACTGATGGTTCACTTTTCATTCGCCATTATCTTTTTTCTGGCAGTTATGCTTTTCAAGTGGCTTGATAATAAATCTATTATTGACATAATATTAAAAGTAGCAGGGTTTACCTATGGTCCCCTACTTGGGTTATTTTCATTTGGAATTTTAACCACCCGAAAAGTAATTGATAAATATGCTTTATACGTTTGTTTATTGGCTCCTCTTATTATTTTAGGGATCGATTTTGTGAATAATATTGAATGGTGGGAGAGGCAATTAAAATTGCAAAGTGTTTGGATAGAAAATGTAAAATCCTCTTCCTCAGGCATCTTTGGAAATTTTAAAATCGGGTACGAGTTATTGATCTATAATGGCATCTTAACCTTCATTGGTTTATGGTTGATTTCTAAACCACAGCCTATTCCGGCAGAAGTAGAGACAATTTTAGAAGATGGAACTCGTTAATAAACTTGTACAGCAGTATGCCGAAAAATATACTTCTGCAGAAGATGTTTTGATTGCAGAAGTTGGCATGTATACATATACTAATCATGCCCATGCACAAATGCTAAGCGGGCATTTGCAGGGAAAATTTTTAGAAATGATTAGTTGTATGCTGCGGCCAAAACGTATTTTGGAAGTGGGTACGTTTACTGGTTATAGTGCTCTGTGTTTGGCAAAAGGGTTGGTTGATGATGGGATATTGCATACGATAGAGCTAAGAGAAGAAGATGCTGCTACAGCTAAGAGTTTTTTTGACAGATCTTTTTATAAAAATAAAATAATCATTCACGTCGGGGAAGCCTTGGATATTATCGGTGAAATAGATGAAACGTGGGATTTGGTTTTTCTTGATGCTGATAAAGAAAATTACATTAATTATTTTAACCGTGTTATGCCGAAAGTAAAGCCAAATGGTTTTATATTAGCCGATAATGTGCTCTTTCACGGTCAGGTTTTAGAGGATGAAATAAAAGGTAAGAACGCAATAGCAATACAGGCTTTTAACGATATGCTGCTTGAAAGAAAGGATGTAGAAAGAATGTTATTGCCCTTAAGAGATGGGGTATTCCTGATACGAAAATTATAATTATCAATTGAATGCCAATTATTCTTTTGATTAAATAAAAATCCAAATGAAAAAACTCCAACTATTCCTAATCTGCTCATTAGCAGCTGTTCAATTTTTAACTGCTCAATCATCTGTTGTAATAAAAAATTACATAGAAACTTATAAGGAGATAGCTATAGAAGAAATGATCAGAACCGGTGTGCCGGCTTCTATAAAATTAGCTCAGGGTATTCATGAAACTGCCGCGGGGCAAAGTGTACTGGTAACAAATTCCAATAATCATTTTGGTATAAAATGTAAAACAGGATGGCAGGGTGCTTCCGTATCGCATGATGATGATGCCAGGGGAGAATGCTTTAGAAAATATGATTCACCTTTTGAATCATTCAAAGACCATTCTGAGTTTTTAAGAACCCGCTCTCATTATGCATTTTTATTCAATTTAGATCCTACAGACTTTGAAGCATGGGCTCATGGATTAAAAAAAGCAGGATATGCTACTAATCCTAAATATCCTCAAATCATTATTAAATTGATTAAAGATTATAACCTTCAGGATTATAGCCTGATTGCATTAGGAAAATTACCTGTAACAAATGAAGCACTTGCATTTGAGGGTAAATCCTCAGGAGGTACTCCAATTGAAAAAGAAAAAGTTATTGTAAAAAAAGAAGTCAATTATCCCAATGGTGTTTTCAAAATAAATGAAACCCAGGTTGTTTTTGTACCGAAAGGAACATCATATTTTAGCATAGCGCAGCAACATAGTATTCCCCTTGCCCGTCTTTTTGATTTCAATGATATGAAAGCCCAGGAAGAAACAACTGTTGATTGCCTTGTTTATTTACAACGTAAACGCAGAACCGGAAATAATGAAACACGTAAAGTAGTAAGAGGAGAATCATTACACGATATTGCACAGGAAGAGGGGATTCGTTTTCAAAGTTTATTGGAGTTAAATCAATTAAAAGAAAATGTGGTGATCCAGGAAGGTCAGATTTTGCAACTTCAAAAGGAGGCGTCATCTGTTCCCAAAATCTTGGCTTCAATATTCAAACCTGTTTCTTATACTGATGATAATAAGGTGCAGGCACAATATCCTGTTGAATCGTATATGGTTCATGTAGTAGAATCAAAAGAAACATTGTACTCAATTTCAAAAAAATATACAGTTACAACAGAAGATCTTCTGAAATGGAATAATTTGCATTCTTCTGATCTTAAAATTGGTCAGCAATTGCGAATTAATAAAACTATACATGCCACCAATTAAACTTCACGATAAACATTTTGAAATCTATCTTTCAGAAGCAGAAATACAGCAAAAAGTAAAGGAAATAGCAGACAAAATAAATAATGATTATCAGGATCTGAATCCATTATTTATTTCAATCTTAAATGGTTCGTTCATGTTTGCAGCGGATCTTTTTAAGCACCTGACCATTGATTCTGAAATATGTTTTATAAAACTGGCATCGTATAAGGGAATGAAATCCAGTGGGCATATAATCACTGCTATAGGGCTTGACCAGGATCTGTATAACAGAAATGTGATCATCATTGAAGACATTGTAGATACTGGTAAAACATTAGATGTTTTTTTACCAAAGCTTCATCACCAGCAACCCGCTTCTCTTAAAATTGCAGCCTTACTTCATAAGCCGGAAGCCACTGAAAAGCAAATAACTATAGACTACCTGGGTTTTAGTATTCCAAACAAATTTGTTGTTGGTTATGGGTTGGATTATGATGGATTAGGAAGAAACCTGAAAGAGATTTATCAATTAACAGATGAAGCTTAGGCATTGCTTTTATTCCTGATAATTTATTTGTATTTTACCTCCAATCTGTTACATTGAAAACAATTGCAATTACCATATTGCTCTTTTTCTGTATAAGTAGCTATTCGCAACAATTTTATTTACGTGGCGAAGTAAAAGATGAATCCGGAAAGCTGCTGCAGAACGTTGCTATTGTACACCAGCGAACAGGGTATCTTTATTATTCAGGTATTTCGGGTTCTTTTGGTATCTATAATTCAAATAAGGAAGACACACTTTTATTTTCTTTAGATGGTTTTCAAAAACAAAAATTGATTGTTTCTGCATCCCGGTATAATTCTGTTGTATTAAATAAAGGTGCTACTTCTGCATATGCAACTTACAAACTGGCTTCTTTAACCAAAGGACTTCAAAAAGAAATACAAAAAAATTGGTTTACCGGTGATGAATCTTATGCAAGCACAGTTGAAAACCAGTTTATTAAAGCCGATGCATTTCCTTCTACTGGTTTGGCTTTAAGAGTAGATAGGGCTTCTTACAGCAATATCAGGCGTTTTATTAATACCGGGTCCATGGTACCACCCGATGCGGTAAGGCTTGAAGAAATGCTGAACTATTTCAATTTTAATTATAAAGAGCCTAAAGACGACAAAATATTTGAAACAGAAACTGTTTTAACTAACTGCCCGTGGAATGAAAATAACCAACTATTATTTGCATTGATTCGTTCAAAAAAAATTCCATTAGACAGTTTGCCTCCAACACATCTTGTTTTTTTAATTGATGTTTCAGGATCTATGGACATGCCGAACAGGCTTCCACTTTTAAAAGCCGGATTTGCAGGGCTATTAGAAAATTTGAGAGCTGTTGATTCTGTTTCAGTAGTTGTTTATGGTGGAACGGTAGGGGTAGCCCTTAAGCCTACCAGTGGTGCCGATAAAAAGAAAATTTGGAATGTAATTGATAGCTTACAACCGGGAGGTTCAACACCTGGGGAATCCGGAATAAAAACAGCTTATAACCTGGCACGAAATCATTTTATAGAAGGTGGTAATAATCGTGTGATACTGGCAACAGATGGAGATTTTAATGTGGGTATAAAAGGGGAAGAAGAACTGGAAGAATTAATCCTTTCACAGCGTTTATCCGGGATTTATCTTACCTGCCTGGGAGTAGGTATGGGAAATTATAAAGATTCTAAAATTCAAACTCTTGCTAAAAAGGGGAATGGGAATTTTGCCTATATAGATACTTATGCAGAAGCTGAAAAAGTGCTATTGAAGGAATTTACCCAAACGCTGTATACTGTGGCTGATGATGTTTATCTGAATGTAAGCTTTGATACAAACCAGGTAAAGGAATACAGGTTGATAGGTTTTGAAAATAAGGTTGGAGCCATAAAAGACTTGGAAGCAACCATTGAAGGTGGTGAAGTTGGATCTGCTTTTACAATGTTAGTGGCATTTGAAATAGTACCGGCGAAATCAATTTATACAGAACTAAAACCGGTTGTTTTACATATTCAATTTAAATTACCAAATGGAAATCAAAGGTTTGAAACTATTGAATCACCTGTAATGGTTTTTTCACCTTTATTAAAATTGCCTGCCACTTACCAATTTGCAACAGCAGTAATTATGTTTGGTTCTATATTAAGAGAATCAAAGTTCCTGAACGACAAACCCTGGAATCAACTGGTTAGTTTAGCTACACATTCTGCCGATATGGAAAATCCTTCACAAAAAGAATTTGTGCAACTTGTAGAACAGGCAAAAATTATTTACACTGCCAAAAAGAAGAAGAATCAAAAAAATTAAGAGAACATCTCTCTCATTTTATCAAAAAATGATTTTTGGTTTTTGTCCGGGTTGGGTTTAAAATTACCTGAATTATTAAGTTTCTCCAACATAGTTCTTTCTTCCGTAGTAAGATTTTGTGGTGTCCATACATTTACGTGTACAAGTTGATCGCCTTTCTCATAAGAGTTTACAGCAGGAAAACCTTTTCCTTTTAACCGAAATACTTTACCACTTTGAGTACCTGCAGGAATTTTAATTTTCGCCCTTCCATCAATTGTTGGTACTTCTACCTGTGTACCAAAAGCTGCTTCAGGGAATGAAACATACAATTCATAAGCAACGTTAAGACCTTCACGAACCAGTTCTTTATGTGCTTCTTCTTCAATTAAAATAACAAGATCACCATTCATACCTCCACGTTCACCTGCATTGCCTCTTCCACTTATATTTAATTGCATTCCCTCCTGTACACCGGCAGGAATATCTATTGTTACTGTTTCCTCACCATACACTCGTCCTTCTCCACGACAGTTTCCGCATTTTGCTGTTATAGTTGTACCCTCACCGTTGCATGCAGAACAGGTAGTAACTGTTTGCATTTGTCCAAGGAAAGTATTGGTAACCTTTCTTACCTGTCCGCTGCCACCACAGGTACCGCAATTTTGAACACTTCCTTTATCTTTTGCTCCGCTTCCACTACAGGTAGTACAGGCAACATATTTTTTTACTTTAATATTTTTAGTAACACCTTTGGCAATCTCCTCAAAATTCAATTTCAACTTTATTCTAAGATTGCTGCCTCGTGTTCCTCTTGCCCTTCTTTGTCCTTGTTGTGTTCTTCCTCCACCCCCGAAAAAAGAACCAAAAACATCTTCCCCGAATATATCTCCAAACTGGCTGAAGATATCATCCATATTCATATGCCCATAGCCACCACGCCCGTTGCCACTAACCCCCGCATGACCATACCTGTCATATTGCGACCTTTTGTCCTGGTCACTTAAAACTTCATAAGCTTCAGCTGCTTCTTTAAAACTTTCTTCTGCAGGTTTATCTCCAGGATTTCTGTCAGGGTGATATTGCATGGCTACTTTCCGATAAGATTTTTTTATCTCATCTACCGTTGCAGTCTTTCCTACACCTAAAATTTCGTAATAATCTCTTTTAGCCATTTAAATCAGTTGACCGCAGTTTTAATTAAACATTATTTACCTACAACTACTTTAGCAAAACGAATAATTTTATCATTTAGGAAGTATCCTTTTTGAATTTCAGCCACTACCTTTCCTTTCATATCATCCCCGGCATCCATTTCTGTTATTGCTTCATGCAGATCCGGATTAAATTCTTTGTTTATACTTTCCATAGACTTTAAACCCTTTGCCTGTAATAAGTTTTTCAATTTTGTAAATACAAGGTGTACACCATCTTTTATCTGCTGTACATCATCAGTAGCTTCTAATTGGGTTTGTGCTCTTTCACTGTCATCTAATACATCCAATAAGTCAACTATAACTTCTTTACCGGCTGTTTGTATAAGTTCTATCCGTTCTTTTGCATTCCTTCTTTTAAAATTGTCAAAGTCAGCAAAAAGACGCAGGTATTTATCATTAAGTTCGTTTATTTTTTCCCTCAGTTTTTCTTCTTCATTTTCTTCAGTCATAGGATCTGTCAAATGATTAGTACCTTTTATATTTTCATCTGAATTCAAATCAATTTCTTCAAACTCAGATGGTCTTTGTTCTTGATGCTTTTTATTTTCCTTCATATCCAATCAAAAATTGTGTGCAAAGGTATGTTTGTCAATAATATTGCCAACGCACTAAAAGGGACAAAATGTCGGTGAAGGGGCAATAAGTTTAAAAAATTATAAGCAGTCGATCTTCAATTATATAAACCTTAACAAGGCAGGCTCATTATCTTGCACTTAATGAATAAAGTCACTTTAAAAAGGAAGATTGGAAACAGAATCATGAATGGACATCCATGGATTTTTGCTAATGAAGTGGAAAAAGTGGAGGGTACACCAGCTCAGGGAGATATAGTTGAAGTTTTTTTTCATGACAATAAATTTCTTGGTAAAGGATATTACAATTCCCAATCTCAAATCATTGTTCGTTTGCTAACAAGAGAAAAAGGAATTGAAGTAAATGATGATTTTTTTTTAAAAAAGCTGCAGAAATGCTGGCAGTACAGGCAAAAGTTGGGATATACAGAAAATTGCAGGCTTGTATTTGGTGAAGCAGATGGTATTCCACAATTAATTATAGACAAGTTCAACGACTATTTTGTAATACAAACAATAGCCTTCGGAATAGATGTTTGGAAACCTGCTTTGGTTAAAGCATTAGAGCAACTTTTTAAACCAAAAGGAATATTTGAACGGAATGATGTGCCGGTAAGAGAATTGGAAGGTTTACCTCAGCAAAAAGGGTTTCTGTCTGCACCATTTGATACAAGAATTTTAATAAATGAAAATGGCTTAAAGTTTTATGTTGATATAGAAAATGGACAAAAAACAGGATATTTTCTTGACCAGCAGGATAACAGGAAAGCAATAAAACATATTGTAAAGGGATCAGATGTTTTAGGTGCATTTACTTATACCGGAACGTTTGAAATTCATGCAGCAGCTTATGGTGCAAAATCTGTTTTAGGTCTTGATATTTCAGCCAATGCAGTTGCACAGGCAAATAAAAATGCAGAACTAAACGGGCTTTCACACATTGTAAAATTTGAAGTAGCCAATGCGTTTGATGTATTGAAACAATGGGGGAAGGAAGATAAAAAATGGGATGTAGTAATGCTTGATCCACCTGCCTTTACAAAAAGCAGGGCTACTATTGAAAAAGCAATAACCGGTTACAAAGAAATTAATTTACGAGGAATGAAGCTGCTTAAAAAAGGAGGCTTTCTTGTTACATCATCCTGTACAAATCTTGTAAACCCGGAATTATTTTTAAAAATAATTGATATGGCTGCTAAAGATGCAAAAAGAAAAATAAGGCAGGTATTATTTCAAACACAATCACCCGACCATCCAATAGTATGGAATATGGAAAATACACATTACTTAAAATTTCTGATTATAGAGGTAGAGTAGAAAAGTATTATTATTTAGAAACCTGGAATTTGCCTGACTCGATCATTTTGCCATTTCTGTCTCTGATTTGATAGATATAAACACCACGATTAAAATCAGTTAAATTAACTGACGTACGCTGGTTCATATTATTTGATTCATATATTTTCTTTCCAAGGAAATTAAAAATTTGAATTCCTAATCCGTTGTTTTGATTTCTTTGCAAATCAAAATTTATAACAGTTGTAGCAGGGTTGGGAAAGAATCGTACAATAGTAGCTGCAGCATCAGGTAAAGGGGCATTTTGAGCCTGTGCTGAAATTGTAGTAGAAAGAATAAAGGATATTATTAGTAAAAATTTCGTCAAACGATTTTATTTAATTTTTATTATCTGCAAAATAGTTTCTTTTATAACAAAAAGCAAAGTTTTTGCCGAAAAATCAAAATGTTATGGTAAACACCCTTATTTTTTGATTGTTAAAATACGCTTAATAGCTTCAAAATCAGGTAATTTTCCTGCATCTTCTAAAACCTCAGCATAATCAATTAATCCTTCTTTATTTATCAAAAAAGCTGATCTCTTTGAAACACATTTCATTCCATAACCAAATTGGGGGTAAAGGCTTCCATACTTAGATGAAACTTCTTTATTAAAGTCACTTAACAAATCAAAGTTTAACTTTTGCTGCTCCTTATATATCGC
>JACDAZ010000481.1 GCA_013695175.1 Flavisolibacter sp.
TTCGCTTCCCGGGAAGTGAGTTGTTTCGCTTTATCACATTCAGAGTGTTGATAGCAGTAATACTTTCTTTGGCAATAACAACTTTATATGGTAAAAAGCTGATCAACTATTTGAATAAAATGCAAATAGGAGAAACAGTTCGCGATTTAGGACTTGTAGGTGAACAACAAAAGAAAGGGACGCCTACAATGGGTGGATTGATTATCATCTTAGCCATTTTAATTCCTACACTACTATTTGCCAACCTTGAAAAAGTGTATGTAAGATTAATGATAGTAAGTACACTATGGCTGGGAGCAATTGGTTTTATAGATGATTACCTGAAACTCAGGTCAAAAAAATTAGCAAAGGAACAAGGTGTTGCATATAAAAAAACAGATAGTGATGGATTAGCGGGGGCATTTAAAATTTTTGGACAGGTTGTTTTAGGAATTATTGTTGGAGCCACTTTATATTTTAACCAAAATGTAAAAATATGGCGTGAATACCAGGGAGTACCAAGAGCAGATGAACAGAATGTTATATCCCGTGAAGTTAATAACAGGACAAAATATTTTGTTGAAGCTAAAGAACCAATAACAACCATTCCTTTTGTAAAATCACATGAGTTTAATTACTCAAAATTATTACCTGCTGATTTCCGCCAGTATACATGGATTTTATATATACTGATTGTAATCTTCATTATTACTGCAGTTTCAAATGGCTCAAATATAACAGATGGTTTGGATGGACTGGCTACAGGAACATCTGCCTTAATTGGAGTCTGTCTCGGCATTTTCGCCTATGCCAGTGGTAATCTTTTGTTTGCTGATTACCTCAACATTATGTACATACCCAATTTAGGTGAGCTGTCCATTTTTATTGGAGCAATGATAGGTGCCTGTGTTGGTTTCTTATGGTATAATTCCTACCCCGCACAGGTGTTCATGGGCGACACCGGTAGTTTAACACTCGGAGGAATCATTGCAGCCTTGGCCATTATTGTACATAAGGAATTGTTGATTCCCATTTTTTGTGGAGTGTTCCTGGTGGAAAATTTAAGTGTGATGGTACAGGTAGTTTATTTCAAATACACAAAACGAAAATATGGTGAAGGAAGAAGAGTGTTTTTGATGAGCCCTTTACATCATCATTATCAAAAGCTGGGATATCATGAAGCAAAGATTGTAACCCGATTTTGGATTGCAACGGTGATGTGTGTTGTATTTGCAGTAGTAACATTAAAGTTGAGATAAAAATAGTTATTGAAAAACCAAAACAACTCTTAGAAAACTGAATCCTAAAGAAAATGTGTCAATTGATGCAATACTAATGAAGAACCAATCTGTACCTAACCAATTGCGGAAGGTAAAATGAAAATTTAAAATGATCTCTGATCTGCAATGATTCCAGGGGTCAACCAGGGGCAATGATGAAAAGAATGGTCATATTAGGCGGAGGAGAAAGTGGAGTAGGAGCAGCTTTGCTTGCTAAAAAAATGGGATATGACGTTTTTTTATTTGATGAAAGTTCTTTGAAAGTTGGTTATCGTACAGAATTGCAAAATGAAAATATTGCATTTGCTGAAAAAGAAGTAGATGAGCAATTGATTTTAAATGCCACTGAGGTAGTAAAAAGCCCGGGTATACCTGAAGAGAATGTATGGGTGAAAAAAATTCGTTCTAACAACATTCCCATTATCAGTGAAATTGAACTGGCTTACCGCTACAAAGGAAACAGTAAAATTATTGCTGTAACCGGAAGCAACGGAAAATCTACTACAACAGCTTTGCTTTTTCACATTTGTAAAACAGCTGATTTCAATTGTGCTATGGTAGGTAACATAGGTTACTCTATTGCACGACAGGTTGCTATAGATCCAAAAGAACTATATGTAGCAGAAATAAGTTCATTCCAGTTAGATGATATTGTTGATTTCCGTCCGGATGTAGCAGTGTTACTGAATATAACAGAAGATCATTTGGATCGCTATCAATACAAATTTGAAAATTATATTAACAGCAAATTCTTAATTGCGAAAAACCAGACTTCAGAAGATTTTTTCATTTACAATATAGATGATGAAGTGATAACAGCCTATTTAAACAACTATAAACTAATCGCAAAAAAATTACCGTTCAGTATGAAACAGGAAGTAAAAAAGGGTGGATATATAAAGAATGATCAATTGCATGTTCAGGTAAATAGTGAACAGCAATCAATGAGCATTTTCGATTTTGCTTTAAAAGGCAAACACAATCAATACAATACTATGGCAGCATGTGTGGCAGGGGCAACAATGGATATCCGCAAAAATAAAATCAGGGAAGCGGTAGAAACTTTTTCAAGCCTGGAGCATAGGATGGAAACTGTGTCTACCATAAGAGGAGTTGAATATATCAACGACAGTAAAGCTACCAATGTAAACTCCACCTGGTATGCTTTGGAAAGTATATCCAAACCAACCATTCTGATATTGGGTGGCATTGATAAAGGCAATGATTATAGTTTGATCAAAGAACTGGTGAATGAAAAAGTAAAAGCCATCATTTGTATGGGCATTGATAATAAAAAATTGCATGATGCATTTGAAGGTGATGTTGCCATTGTAGATACAGCCAGTGCAAAACAGGCGGTTCAGGCAGCTTATGACCTGGCATCACCCGGTGATGCAGTCTTATTAAGTCCGGCATGTGCATCTTTTGACCTTTTTAAAAACTATGAAGACCGTGGTAACCAATTTAAAGAAGCAGTAAAAAACTTATGAGTCAACACGCTGATATACGATTTACAGATATAGCTCATTCAGCAAACTTTCTTAAAAAAACAAGGGGTGATAAAGTGATATGGGCATTGGTAGGACTATTAGTTCTTGCGTCCTTACTGGTTGTATACAGTGCCACAGGTTCTCTTGCCTATAAAATGTATAAGGGCAACACCGAGATATATTTGTTTAAACAAATTGCTTTTATAGCTATTGGTTTTTGCATTATTTATTTTGCACATCTTGTTAACTATACATTGTATTCAAGAATAGCTAAATTATTATTCCTTTTATCTATACCACTTTTATTATACACTTTATTTTTTGGTGTTACATTGAACGAAGGAAGCCGTTGGATCAAGTTACCCATCATCAACATGACCATGCAAACTTCCGACCTGGCAAAGCTTGCCTTATTTATGTTTCTCGCACGATTGCTTTGCCGTAAACAAAATGTAATAAAGGATTTTAAAAAAGGATTTTTACCAGTTGCTATACCAATTGGAATTACCTGTATTTTAATTGCTCCTGCAAATCTTTCTACCGCTTTATTACTAGGAGCTAGTTGTATGTTGTTGCTTTTTATTGGCAGGGTTCGTACTAAGCATTTAGCAGTGGTTGCAGGATTGGCTATGATACCTGTTGTTCTATTAGTAATGGCTGCAGTTATAAAACATAAAACAGCGGGTGATGAAGTGTTACCGGTAGCAAAAGAAAAATCTACAAAAATTACAGCAAGGGTTGATACCTGGATCAGCCGTGTTGAGCATTTTATATATAATAGTAAGGATGCTGATAATGATCATTTATACCAGATAAACCAGGCAAAGATTGCTATTGCAAAAGGCGGCATTTTAGGAGTAGGTCCGGGTAACAGTGAACAAAGAAATTTTCTGCCACAGGCATATAACGATTTTATATATGCGATAATCATTGAGGAGTATGGTTTATTGGGAGGAGCGTTTATCATTTTTATATACATCGTGTTTCTTTTTAGAAGTATAAGATTGTTTAAACGATGTCCCTATGCTTTTGGAGCTTTTTTGGCATTGGGACTCAGCTTCACGCTTGTTATACAGGCCATGGCCAATATGGCAGTGAATGTGAATCTTTTTCCTGTAACAGGTGTTACACTTCCCCTGGTAAGTATGGGAGGCAGCAGCTTTTTATTTACCTGTTTATCTATAGGAATTATATTAAGTGTTGCACGCAATGTTGAACAGTTAGAGGGAAAAAATATTCCTGTTCCTGAAAAAGTTGTTGAAGAAGAGGAGACTGATGAATATGAAGATGAGGAGGAAGAAGTGGTTGAAGAGTATCAACAATAGATCATTATCAAATGGCAGATCAAAAAAAAGTGCAGAAGGGATATAAAATTATAATAGCGGGTGGCGGTACCGGAGGACATATTTTTCCTGCTGTTGCAATAGCAAATGCTTTAAAAAAATTGAATAGTAATACTGAAATATTATTTGTTGGTGCCAGGGGCAAAATGGAGATGGAAAAAATCCCACAGGCAGGTTATAGAATAAAGGGATTGGATATTGCCGGTTTCAACAGGAGTTCTTTGATAAAAAATATTGGATTGCCATGGAAGCTTGTAAAAAGTTTTTTACAGGTTAGAAACATCTTTAATGAATTTAAGCCTGATGCTGTTGTAGGTGTGGGTGGCTATTCTTCTTTTCCTGTATTACGTTATGCGCAGGCAAAAGGAATTCCATCTTTTATTCATGAAAGCAATTCATTTGCTGGAAAATCAAATATGATGTTGGCAAAGAATGCAACAAAAGTTTTTGTGGCAACTGATGGCATGCAGAAATTTTTTCCGCAACAAAAAATTGTTATTACTGGTAATCCAATACGAAGTGATATTGCTGCAGTTGATAAAGTTTCCAAAAAAGATGCTTTGGAATATTTTGGATTTCACCAAGGTAAAACAACTGTTTTGGCTGTTGGCGGTAGCCTTGGGGCCCGCAGCATCAATGAAGCAATAGC
>JACDAZ010000493.1 GCA_013695175.1 Flavisolibacter sp.
TGCAACTGTTGAAGCCGTGCAACTAATCAGGCAAAATATTCCATCTACAATAAAGATAAAAGCCAGCGGAGGTATAAAAACTTTTGATTTTGCCTGTGATCTGATAAAAGCAGGAGCCGACAGGTTGGGTTGTAGTGCCGGTGTGGCAATTGTTAAAGGTTCATCAGAAGATATACAGACAAGTTATTAACTATTATTTTGGAACTATTTTTGAATACTTGAAAACAATGAAAAGTAAAACCATTCTATTTTTTACATTTTTTTTAATTGCTAATATCGCATTTGCGCAAGATAATTCAACAGTTAAAGTTCATAAGGATGCCAGGTTGGATGAATTGGTTAAAAAGCAAGCCGAAATAAATACAAATACTAAAAAAGCACAGGCCCGTACCATGCAAGGCTATCGTTTACTCATTGTAAATACCAATAAGAGAGAAGAAGCAATGGATGCTAAAACAAAAATATATACTTATTTTCCTGAACTAAGCGCTTACCTGGCATACCAATCGCCTTACTATAAATTAAAAGCAGGTAATTTTAAAACAAGGGATGAGGCAGTTGCATACCAGAAAAGTTTAAATACAATATTTCCCAAAGGAGTTTTTATCATTAATGACCGTATTGAAGTAAAAGCTGACAGAAGTGAGTTATAAAGTTTAATTACTACCCAACACTATAGAAGATCCATTCTCGACAGAATGGATTTTTTTTATAAATATTCGCCGGATTCAAGACTTTTGCAACAATTATTATGAAACTGCAACAAAAAATAAAAGAATTATCCTCTGCCTATGCAAATGAATTTATTGAAGTAAGACATCATTTGCATGCGCATCCTGAACTTAGTTACCAGGAGTTTGAAACTTCTGAATTTATTCAACAAAAGCTAAAAGAATACAATATCCCTTTTGTAATAAAAGCAACAACAGGAGTAATTGGACTTATTGAAGGTAAAAATCCGGGTTCACGAATAGTAGCATTAAGAGCTGATATGGATGCGTTACCTATAAAAGAAGAAAATGATGTTCCATATCGTTCAACAAAAGAAGGAGTCATGCATGCCTGTGGTCATGATGTTCATACAACCTGTTTATTAGGCGCAGCAAAAATTTTATCTCAAACAAAGGATGATTGGGAAGGTACCGTTAAATTAATATTTCAACCGGGTGAAGAACGTAATCCCGGTGGTGCCAGCTTACTGATAAAAGAAGGTGTATTAGAAGATCCAATACCACAATGCATTTTTGGTATGCATGTAAACCCACAGCTGGAAATTGGAAATTTAAGTTTTCGTGCAGGTAAAGTAATGGCTAGTGCAGATGAAATATTCATCACCATAAAAGGTAAGGGTGGACATGCAGCAGCGCCACATTTAACTACAGATACAATTTTAGTAACTGCTCAATTAATTGTTAGCCTTCAGCAAATCATTAGCCGTAATAATGATCCGCTTTCACCATCAGTTTTATCTATAACATCAGTACAAGGTGGAAATACAACTAATGTTATTCCAACAGAAGTAAAATTGATGGGAACTTTCAGAGCTATGAATGAAGAATGGCGTTATAAAGCACATGAACTAATAAAAAAACAAACAAAAGAACTGGTTTCTGCTATGGGTGCGGAAGCTGATGTTTTAATAGATGTAGGTTATCCTTGTGTATTCAACAATGAGGAATTAAATCCTATAGCAAGAAAAATAGCAGAAGATTATATGGGAGAAGAAAATGTTTCGGAAACTGAGATCAGGATGGGAGCTGAAGATTTTGGTTTTTATACTCAAAAATTACCGGGTTGTTTTTTCAGACTAGGCACAGCAAATAAAGAGAAAGGTATTTCTGCAGGTGTACATACTCCTGTTTTTAATATAGATGAAAGAGCTATTGAAACCGGAATTGGAATAATGGCTTATTTTGGAGCTACAGCTTCTATATAAATTAATATCATTATCTTATAAAAATAAGAAGCCCCTAATGTCCTTTATATATTCAGCAACATCTAAAACAGCAGCCATTTTGCTGTATTTTGCAGTTAAATTTGTTGATAAAAAATCATGTAGTAGAAGTGTGCGACGCAACATAAGCTGATAAAAGATGTGAAGCTGGCTACATAATAAACAGAATATGCAAAACGACCTTCGTAAGCAACAGGCATTAGAATATCATTCAAAAGGAAAACCCGGAAAAATAGAAGTAGTACCTACTAAAGAGGCAAAAACGCAAAGAGATTTGTCTCTTGCTTACTCACCCGGTGTTGCCGAACCCTGTAAAGAAATAGCTGCTCATAAAGAAGATGTATATAAGTATACTGCCAAAGGAAATTTAGTAGCTGTAATCAGCAATGGAACTGCTGTATTGGGTTTGGGTGATATAGGACCCGAAGCAAGTAAACCCGTAATGGAAGGTAAGGGTGTACTTTTTAAAATATTTGCTGACATTGATGTTTTTGATATAGAGATTGATGAAAAAGACCCTGTAAAATTTGTTCAGATTGTAAGAGCACTGGAGCCCACATTTGGCGGCATTAACCTTGAAGATATAAAAGCCCCTGAATGTTTTTATATAGAAAAAGAATTAAGACAACAATTGTCCATACCCGTTATGCACGATGATCAGCACGGAACAGCTATTATTAGTTCGGCTGCTTTATTAAATGCATTACAACTACAGAAAAAAAAGATTGACAAAGTAAGATTTGTAATAAATGGTGCCGGTGCTGCTGCAATGGCTTGTATGCAGCTTTATGTGTCGCTGGGAGCAAAACCTGAAAATTTTTGTGTTTTTGATATACTGGGTCCATTACATAAAAACAGGAATGATCTGGAGGATTTTAAAATCAAATTTGCCAATGCCTCTGAATGGACTACTTTGGATAAAGCCATGAAAGATGCAGATGTTTTTGTAGGTTTAAGTGTAGGCAATGTTGTTACAAAAAACATGATCAAAAGCATGGCAAAAAATCCGGTTGTTTTTGCAATGGCAAATCCTGATCCCGAAATAAGTTGGGAAGAAGCAACATCTGTAAGAAATGATATTATCATGGCTACCGGGCGCACAGATTTTCCAAACCAGGTAAATAATGTTCTTGGATTCCCTTACATTTTTCGTGGTGCTTTAGATGTTCGGGCAACACAAATAAATGAAGCCATGAAACTGGCAGCTGTAAAAGCGCTTGCCCAATTGGCGCAAACACCTGTACCGGATATTGTAAACCTGGCTTACAATGCAAAAACAATCACTTTTGGTGAAGATTATATTATTCCAAAACCACTTGATCCCCGCCTGCTAGCTACTATAGCACCTGCAGTGGCAAAAGCTGCCATGGAAAGTGGTGTAGCGCAACATCCTATTACTGATTGGGAGCACTATGTAAATGAATTAAACAGAAGGCTGGGATTGGATAACCAGGTTATGCGGGTGCTTGGCAGTAAAGCCAGGCGAGATCCGCGCCGTATTGTATTTGCAGATGCAGATAATGTAAAAATCCTAAAAGCAGCACAGATAGTATTTGATGAAGGTATAGGATTCCCGATATTATTGGGAGATCATATTAAAATACAAAACATAGCCAAAAGCAATGGCATTGACCTGGAAGGATTACCCATTTTTGATCCGCGAAGTGATGAAATGGAAGATAAAAGAAATGAATACGCAGAACTTTTTTTTAAAAAGCGCCAACGTAAAGGATTCAATTATTACGAATCGAAAAAAGTAATGAAGGATCGTAATTATTTTGGTTGTATGATGGTAGAGACCGGTGATGCCGATGGCATGATTTCGGGATTATCCAAGAATTATCCCGATACTATACGGCCTGCTATTCAATGTATTGGTATGGAAGAAGGCACCAATCGTATTGCAGGAATGTACCTTATGCTCACAAAAAAAGGTCCTTTATTCCTGGCAGATACAACAGTTAATTTTCATCCAACAGCGGAAGAACTTGCCGAAATAACTTTACTGGTAGCCAAAGAAGTGAGACATTTTAATATAATTCCCCGAATAGCCATGCTTAGCTATTCTAATTTCGGAAGTTCCAATTCAGCCGAGTCCTTATTAGTAGCTAAGGCCAGAACTATTGTAAAAGAAAGTATGCCTAACTTGATAATAGATGGCGAAATGCAGGCTAATATTGCTTTTAATTCCGAATTACTGAAAGAAAATTATCCATTTAGCGAATTGGTTGATAAAGATGTAAATACTTTAATTTTTCCAAATTTATCAGCAGGGAATATAGC
>JACDAZ010000510.1 GCA_013695175.1 Flavisolibacter sp.
TATCCGTTTTACGATACCGGAATACTGCAATAAATGCAGCTATTAAAATAGAATATTTTAGTAGCTCTATTAACCAAAGGGGCATCATTAACTATCAAGATCTGACTGTGGAGGACAATTAGGTGGGCATCTTACACCATCTTCCAACACTGATTCATTTTTATCTTCTAAAATATCTTCTTCTTTTTCATTACTTGCTGTGATCATTAACTTTAAATTATCTTTTTCATCCATTCCAAAATGAATGCGTAAAGATGTACATCCCGGTTGCTTCAACAACTGTTCTAAATGTTCTTTGCTAAAAGTTTCTGAATCAGGAATTGCCTCAGCTGTGCCCGGAAGTTTTTCCCGGTTAGTTTTAAAATTGCGGCGAAGTGATTTTGCTTCTTCGAGTGTTATAAAATTACTCATATAATTAATTTTGGAATTATTTGTAAGATGAATCAAAAAATGAAGTTGACAAAAAAAATGTATAACTATTTGATTCATTCTATTGTAAAAAAGGAAATCAATTTTATATGATAACAATGGAATACGATGTTTAAACTATTTTTATTCTGAAATTGAATGGATTGTGAAACATTTGAAGCACCTGCTTAGTTATTTTTGGAAGTACCGGTTTAGGTTAGGAATAGGAATTATTTTCATCATCATATCTAACTATTTTGGAGTTCTAGCCCCCCAGGTAACCGGTTTTATTATTGATTATGTTCAGCGCAGCCTGCAACTTCCCGGTTATAAGCCAAAGTCGGAACCTGCCAATTATGATATTCTTGTTCAAAAGTTTATAGGCAAACTTGAAGCTATGCAGCTTTCAGTTTCTGATATAGTAGCTATTTCCGGTATTACTATTCTTGTTCTTGCCTTATTACGTGGTTTGTTTATGTTTTTAATGAGGCAAACCATAATTGTAATGAGCCGTCATATAGAATATGATCAAAAAAATGAAGTGTATGAACATTATCAAAAACTGGATGCTGGTTTTTATAAATCAACCAGTACAGGAGATTTGATGAGCCGCATTTCCGAAGATGTAAGTAAAGTACGCATGTTTACAGGCCCTGCTATCATGTACCTCATTAACCTGATAGCATTAATCTCTCTTACCATTTTCTTTATGTACAGGCGAAGTCCAGACCTGACTTTTTATGTATTAACTCCTTTACCGGTTTTGGCAATAACCATCTACCTGGTTAATAATATTATTCATAAAAAAAGCGAAGCATTACAAGCTACTTTAGCTTCCCTCACTACCAATGCACAACAATCGTACAGTGGTATCAGGGTAATAAAATCATTTGTGCAGGAAAAGGCAATGCTTTATTATTTTAAAGAAAACAGTGAAAAGTACAGGAAAGATGCTGTTACACTGGCCAGGATAGAATCTTTATATTTTCCTTCCATGTCTTTTTTTATAGGGCTGAGCACCTTATTAACAATCATGATAGGTGGCATACAATATATAAACCAGGACAATAATATAGGATTAGATGTTATAGTTGAATTTGTGATATATATAAACATGCTGACCTTCCCGGTAAGTGCTATAGGCTGGACAGCCAGTATGATACAAAGAGCTGCAGCCTCACAAAAAAGATTAAATGAATTTTTACATACAAAACCAAAAATTTTTAATGAAGAAAATACAACTCCCTTTGTTCTGGAAGGTGATGTACATTTTGATAATGTAAATTTTACTTATCCAAATACGGGGTTACATGCATTGAAAAATTTTACGCTACACATTAAAGCAGGTGAAAAAGTAGCTATTGTAGGCCGTACAGGAAGTGGTAAATCAACTATGGCCCAATTGCTCTTAAGAATGTATGAGCCTGACAATGGAAGGATCTTTTTTGATGGCAGGGAAAGCCGTACTATTTTATTAGATGCGCTGCGCTCACAAATAAGTTACGTGCCGCAGGATGGCTTTTTATTCAGTGACAGTATTGCTAGTAATATAAGTTTCGGATTAAATACGCATGATCAGGCTGAAATAGAAAAAGCGGCAAAAACTGCAGCTATTCATAATGAAATTGTTTCATTTCCTAAAGGTTATGAAACATTAGTAGGGGAGAGAGGTGTAACGTTGAGTGGTGGACAAAAACAAAGGATATCCATTGCCCGGGCAATAATAAAGAAAACTCCAGTTCTTCTGTTAGACGATACTTTAAGTGCTGTAGATACCCGCACCGAAAACAAGATTTTGACGCAGGTAAAGGAATATATGCGAAACAGAACTGCAATTGTTATTACTCATAAAATAGCCGGAATTACTTCTTTCGATAAAATTGTTGTTTTGGAGGATGGTAAAATAGTTGAAATGGGCACCCATGAACAGCTGTTTGATAAGAAAGGACTTTATTATGAAATGTACCAGCGACAACAATTACAGGAATCAAAATCCAAAAAATAGCAAATTTGGCTGTATAAAAAACATATTTATATTTGTGCCTGTATCGACTGTTTTGATTACTAACTGTAAAACCTTCAATTGTGGCGTACGAGAATAATGACAAGAAAATGGAAAGCATCTATAGCAAAAGAATTCGTGCCGGAAAAAGAAGAACGTATTTTTTTGATGTGAGAGCAACCAAGGGCAATGATTATTACTTAACTATCACGGAAAGCCGTAAGCGATTTAATGACAATGGCTATGACCGTCACAAGATTTTCCTGTACAAGGAAGATTTCAATAAGTTTATTAAAGCACTAAATGAAGCAGTTGATTATGTAAAGACTGATCTGATGCCGGATTTTGATTTTGATGCTTATAATCATGATGAAGTGGGAGGCGATGAATATGGGCAGGAGGCAGGGCCTACTATGGAAGCCTCTATAGACCCAACATTGGAAACAACAATTGAAACTCCGGTAGAATCTCCTGTAGAAACACCGTTAGAAACCCCAACCGCAAATAATCCTTCTTCTACAGATGAAGTAGATAAATGGTAGAAACTATATTAACTAAAAGACCTCCTTTAAGGAGGTTTTTTTTATTAAAGCCTAATTACAATATTAAATCTGAAATGAAGCAAAAGATAGCTTGTATAGCCATTGTTGTAAAAGATTATGATGAAGCCATTGAGTTTTATACCTCGAAACTCAATTTTGCTCTTTTAGAGGATACACGTTTAAACGAAGAAAAAAGGTGGGTACTGGTTTCACCTCCGGGTTCAGATGGATGTTCTTTGTTATTGGCTAAAGCTGCAAATGATGAACAAAAAAGCAGAATAGGCAATCAAACAGGAGGGAGGGTATTTCTTTTTTTAAATACAGATAATTTTGAAAGAGATTACCAGTCATTAATATCCAAAGGAATTAATATTATACGTAAACCTTCAGTAGAACCTTATGGAACGGTTGCTGTTTTTGAAGATTTATATGGCAACCTTTGGGACTTAATAGAACCGGCAAAATAATTCTTAGCTACGAAATTTCTTGAAAGTGTTAATCAATCCATTAGTAGAAGCGTCATGAGATGAAACTTCTTCATCAGTTTTTAATTGGGGTAAAATTTTATTTGCAAGCTGTTTGCCTAACTCTACACCCCACTGATCAAAGCTGTAAACATTCCAGATAACTCCCTGCACAAAAATTTTATGCTCGTATAAGGCTATTAAAGCTCCTAAAGTAAATGGTGTGAGTTTTTTTATCAGGATTGAAGTGGTAGGTTTATTCCCGGC
>JACDAZ010000529.1 GCA_013695175.1 Flavisolibacter sp.
GTTATGACCAGAGGCTTTTTAATATTGATCTTCTTAAGTAAGCATCTATTGTGTTATACTCAGGATAGCCTGCTGGTTCAATTGCAGAATGATACTTCGTGGGAACAAACTCCTGCATTAGGAACTTCTCTTTTCAAGGCAACTCAAATTATAAATACAGTTACAGTTGAAGCTCCTGCCCGAAAAAATTTACAATTTATGATCATGCATCGCTTTGGAAAGATAAGCGAAGGAGGTTATGCTTTGTTCGGGCTTGATAATGCCACCATTCGTTTTGCACTTGATTATGGGTTAACAGATAATTTCTCAATAGGCATTGGCAGAAGTTCTTTAGAAAAAGTATATGACGCTTCAATTAAATGGAATATTATACAACAAGCTTCCACCATAACTCCAATATCAGTAAGCTTATATGGTTTAGCAGCACATACCACATTAAAATACAGTGATAAACCTTACCTGGATGCCCGGTTCAGAACCATGTATACAACACAACTTTTAGTAGCAAAAAAAATAAGTCCAAAGCTATCGCTGCAGTTAACTCCATCATGGGTGCATTTAAATCTTGTACCCACACCGGGAGATAAAAATGATTTGCTAACATTAGGGTTAGGTGGTAGATTTAAAGTAACCAACAGAATCAGTTTAAATGGAGACTACCATTACATTTCATCAAATCAAATTGATTCATACCAATTTTATAATCCTCTTTCATTGGGACTTGATATTGAAACAGGTGGTCATGTTTTTCAATTCGTTTTTACAAATTCTCATGGCATGATAGCACCTTATTATCTTACCAAAACAATTGACAGCTGGAGAAACGGAGACATTTATTTTGGTTTCAATATCACAAGATTGTTTACTTTAAAAAAGTAAAAACATTTTTCTTCGATGCAATTTCTATTTTTTAAACTTCGCATACTCATATTTAGTTTCTCCTTATCTTCAAAGCAAAGCTTCCATTTCATGAAAAGGATTTTTGTCTTTGCTTTATTTCTTTTTGGTTATACAAACACTTATAGCCAGGCACAATCAGACAGATCAACTGCTACAAATGTTTTGAATCCTGATTATTCAGTTACTACAGAACATACAGTTACAGTAAAGGGCACACGAATACCTTATAAAGCCATCACCGGAACTTTGCCTGTATGGAATGATTCAGGTAAGGTAATAGCGGGTGTTTTCTTTACCTATTATGAACGTTCTGATGTTAAAGATCGTCATACAAGACCGCTTATAGTTTCATTTAATGGTGGTCCCGGTACGCCATCGGTTTGGATGCAGATAGGTTATACAGGTCCCAGGGTTTTAAATATTGATGATGAAGGTTACCCTATTCAACCATATGGCGTTAAGGAAAATCCACATTCTATTTTAGATGTTGCAGATATCGTATATGTAGATCCTGTAAATACAGGTTATTCACGTATAACAGGTGCTGCACCCAATTCAAGATTTTTTGGTGTGAATGCAGATATTAAATACCTGGCAGAATGGATCAGCACTTTTGTAAGCCGTTACAATCGTTGGACATCACCCAAATATCTTATAGGGGAAAGTTATGGTACCAACAGGGTCTCCGGTTTGGCTTTAGAACTGCAACAGGCACAATGGATGTTTTTAAATGGAGTTATTCTTGTATCTCCAACTATTATTGGTATTGAAAGAGCAGGGCCTGTTGATATGGCATCAAGGCTTCCATATTATGCAGCAACAGCATGGTATCATAAAAAATTGCCTGCAGATCTTCAATCGAAAGATCTTACTGACATGTTGCCTGAAGTAGAAGATTTTACGATTAATGAATATATTCCTGCACTGGCAAGAGGTGGATTTTTAGACGAAGCAAAAAGAAAACAAATAGCAACAAAAGTTGCAAGGTATTCCGGCTTATCAGAAAACGTGATTCAGCAAAGGAATTTACATATTACGCCGCAGTTTTTCTGGAAAGAACTCTTAAGAGACAGGGGATATTCAATCGGCAGGCTGGATAGTCGTTATCTTGGTATTGACAGGCAGGAAGGTGGCGATGCACCTGATTATAATGCAGAATTAATTTCATGGAATCATTCATTTTCTCCTGCAATGAATTATTATATACGAGAACACCTGAATTATAAAACCGACTTAAAATATTTTATGTTTGGTCCTGTGCAGCCCTGGGATAGAACCAATGACAGAACAGGTGAGAACCTGAGACTTGCTATGGCTCAAAATCCATATTTACACGTAATGGTACAAAGCGGTTATTATGATGGGGCAACTGACTATTTTAATTCTAAATACAATCTATGGCAACTCGATCCCAGTGGTAAAATGAAAGACCGGCTTAGCTGGAAGGGTTACCGCAGCGGACACATGATGTACCTGCGCAAGCCAGACCTGGCAACAAGCAATGATGATCTAAGAGAATTTATTAAAAAAACATTACCAAAGCCGGGTCAACCAGCCAGGTATGATAGAACATTTTAATCAATTTCAAATTCTTGCAGGTCTTCAAAATACCCTGACCTGGCATAGAGATAATATTTTCCTTTTGTAATTGCTTTTGAAAAAGGAATGGAAACTGCCTGTGAAGATGGTATGGAAATTCTTGTAGCAGTATGTTCATTCCCATTTCCATCAAATATTTTTACGTCTATTATTTCTTTTACCTGCGTTTCCACTGAAAGGAGTAACAGGTTTTTTTGTTTTGCTGAATCAGTGATGATTCTGCCTATCAGCGGTGTAAGCATTTTGTTACTGTAGCTTTCTAAAATTGGTGGCTGATCAGCACCGGGAAATTTTTTAATACGGTAATAATCCATCGTTAACCACGAATTATGTAATGCATCCCAATTAGAATTATATCCTCCCTCAGTCATTCCCACTACATCACAAGCATGCAAAGCTGAGGCATCCTGCACTTGTTTTATAGATAAATTTTGCGGCATTCTTGCACTGAAGTAGTTTGTATAAGAATATATTCCTAATGATTGAATACCGGATGCCGCTTCTATAAAAATTTTGCTTGCGTGGAGATGATCTGAGTGGTCTCTTACATTTATTGAAGTATCGATATCTGTAACATGCAGGTATGCTTTTGAATGCCCCTTCATTTCTTCTTTTAAAATTGATTGAATGGTTAGAACCAGGTCTTGTAAGCTTGAATATTTTGCACTGCTGTCCACTGCCATGATCTCTTTATTGTTTCCGGTTTTTTGAGCATCATAAGTGAGTTGTAAAGATTGCCTGCCTGTATGTTCATAACCTGTTCCGTTTGGATTACCATCAGGGAGCCTTAAAAAATAATTTACAGTGGATTTATAAGTATAGCGGTAAACTTTATGTTCATTTATTTGGACCCATTCTCCTTTACCAACAGAAGCAGGTTTATTTATATCAGCTAAAAATTTGGAAGATAAGATAGCTCCGTTTTCTCTTGCCTTAAAATATGGAACATTTCCTTTTCCTCCGGCACCTAGCCCCGCATCACCGGCGGTAAGTGTTATAAACACAAGTTTGTGTTGATTGTTTTGGTCAAACATGGCTTTTGATGACTTAAATAATTGCCAGTCATCCTGGTGAGCTCCTGTATAAAACGAAACTGTTTGGGCATAACTATTTGATTTGATCAAAAAAATAAAAATTGATTTAATGAAAATCAGTCTAAACAGAAAAGATGTTATTCTCATAGTAGCCTAATTATTTATATTCCCTTCTTAAATGTATGAAAAACCTGTTTAGTATATGTTAGGTACCTTTGTATTCAGAATTTCTAAGGGTGCAATTCACTTCGTAAAGCTTTCATTCCTAACCGTAAAATAAGCCTATGTCTCAAAGACTATTTATTATATCAAACAGATTACCTATTCAGGTTGAAAATAAGGATAATAAGATAATATTAAGTTTATCATCCGGCGGATTGGTTTCTGCAATCAGCAGTTATATAGAATTTGCAGAAAAGAATGGTGAAAATAATTATGAAAAATACTGGGTTGGCGTTCCCGGTTGCAGTGCAGGTGAATGGAGTACAGCAGCTGAACAATTAAATAACAGTGGATATAATTACCTACCTGTATTTACAAATAAAAAAGCATACAATGGTTATTATAATGGCTTTTCAAATTCTGTATTATGGCCCCTTTTTCATTATTTCCCCTCTTATGTTGAATAC
>JACDAZ010000019.1 GCA_013695175.1 Flavisolibacter sp.
TATAATCTTCTTATGGCTACCGTGCCTTTATGGCTACAACTGCTTAAACCCTCTTTCATTGCTTTTCAGTATAATATAAATGTGGAAACGTGGCTTCTCGGCAATGCTATGACTTATTTAAATATACTGGGCATGAGTGCTGTTCAATTTTGGCTGGGCACCCGGTATAAAAACTTTTTGGTACCTGTTGGTTTAGGTATTTTTTTATTGCTGATGGTACCTATGTTGTTGTTTGAATTCAAATGGCAACAGGCTTATTTATATCCACATGCCTTGCCCCTATATGCCGGCATTTTCATGGAAAAAAAGGATTTTTCCCAATTTCCGGGAATACACCAGCTTTCATCAGTAGCCCATGTTTTTATCTTTCTAGTGCTGGTAAAACTGGATTGTTATAACAGGAGAATAAGGGTGTGATAATTTAGAATCCTAGAATATACCGATTGTTTTTTCTATGATGATCATCCACATTTAGTTTTTTTGCACGTTGTAAAATATCTATCAAATCTTTGTCCGGTGGAAGATCTTTTAAACTGGTGATCTTTCCTAAATGTCCCATACCTTCTCCGTCATCGGCGGCCCTGTTTTTTAAAATGACTTTAGGATACTGAAGCAAGGCTGCTTTCCAAAAATAAAAAGCACAATGACTTTTAAAAGATGCCATATTACAAAAAACTCCTTTATAGTCAAAATGCGGAAAACTCCATTTCATAGTTTCTACACATCCGGGCAAGCCTGATGAATCAGGTTTCGTAAATAAGTAAGAATAGGTTGTGCAAATGAATTTGATTTTGATATGTAAGCATCTATCCTTGGATCAGTGGTGGGCATAAAATTTATTTAATAGAAGAACTCATACAAGTGTAAAAAAATGGATTTTGAAATAGAATAACAACTATACTAATATCAGGAACCTATCTTTTTCTTATACATACATTTTTAAGAAATTACAAAACTGAACTATCTTGTTTACCAATCGTAAAAGCAAATGGATGATAAGACAGCTCCACTGATTACCAATGATGCCGTTGTATTAGGTATCTTATTTTTAATTCTGGGGGTGGTATTCCTTACTACTTCTTCTAAAAAACCCTTCTGGACTAAATTTTACAGGATTATTCCATCACTTTTGCTGTGTTATTTTATTCCGGCTTTGTTTAATACGTTTGGTGTTATTTCGGGAGAAACATCAGGTTTATACACAATAGCTTCACGTTATTTTTTACCTGCCAGTCTTATATTACTTACACTGGGTATTGATATTCCTGCCTTACGTAGACTAGGAGGTAAGGCAACAATTATGTTTTTTGCAGGTACTCTAGGTGTCATGATAGGAGGTCCTCTGGTTTTATTTTTAGTGGGATCTGCATCACCCGATGTGATCATGGCCGGTGATGAAGAACTTTGGCGTGGACTGGCAACTATATCGGGTAGTTGGATAGGAGGTGGAGCCAACCAGGCGGCTATGCTGGAAGTTTTTGGTGCCAGTAAAACGTTATTTGCTCAAATGATAGCAGTTGATGTTCTGGTAGCAAACCTTTGGTTGGGAATTTTATTATTTGGCACCCAGCACAATGAACGTATTAACAGGTGGTTGAAAGCAGATGCATCGGCTATTACAGCTTTAGAAAAGAAAATGGAAACTATTGAAAAAGCCAGTGAACAAAAAAAACGAGGCACCCGGGAATGGATGATCTTGCTTGGTGTTGCATTTACTTTAACGGGCCTCTCTCATTTTTTTGCAGATATTATTGCTCCTTTTTTTGCAACCACTTTTCCGGGTTCTGTACGATATTCATTAACAAGTGGTTTTTTCTGGCTGGTTGTTCTTGCCACTACCTTCGGTCTTATATTATCTTTTACAAAAGCACGAAGATTAGAAAGTTTGGGTGCATCTGATCTGGGTTCTGTTTTTCTTTATTTTTTGATAGCTACTATCGGGATGCAAATGGATTTAAAAGCCTTATTTGATAATCCAAAAATTTTTTTAATTGGGGGTTTATGGATCGCCATTCACGCTGTTATTTTAATTATAGTAGCTAAAATCATAAGGGCACCTTTTTTCTTTATTGCAGTTGGCAGCCAGGCTAATATTGGAGGGGCAGCTTCGGCACCTATTGTAGCTGCAGCTTTTAATAAGTTTCTTGCACCTGTAGGTGTTTTATTAGCAGTTTTGGGTTATGCTGTTGGTACTTATGGCGCTTATTTATGCGGACTGGCTTTGCAGTTTGTATCAGACATGCTGCGATAATCAAAAGCTAAATTAATGTCGGATAAAATGAGAAATGGTTTTTCTTCCGTAGTTCTTAAATAGGAATAGGCATCCTTGCTTGAATAAAAAACTTGAGCTGGTTCTCAACTCCAAGTGATTTAAATACTTCTTCCATTAATTCCTGATCATCCGGGTCATCTTCAATTAATATAATAG
>JACDAZ010000027.1 GCA_013695175.1 Flavisolibacter sp.
TTATTTAAAATTCACTTTACCAATCTATTGACAGTATATTTAAAAATAAAAGCTACCTTTACCGTGTTAATTTGAGCCTCGCATCAGTAAACGTTAATTATTCTGCTTCTGCATCTTAGTTAGTCCCTTACTTTGCCTTTCTCAGATCTCTTTAAATTTTAATTAAAAAAGTAATGAACATTTACGTTTCAAACTTAAGCTTCAACATTCAGGATGAAGACTTAAAAGAATTTTTTACTCCTTATGGAGAAGTTACCTCTGCTAAAGTAATCAACGACAAATTCACAGGAAAATCAAGAGGATTTGGTTTTGTGGAAATGTCAGATGATGCTGCTGCTAAAACAGCAATTGCTGAATTAGACAATGGCGAAGTTGATGGCAGAACCATTAAAGTAATGGAAGCTAAACCAAAAGAAGACAGACCTGCCCGTAAAAGCAGCCCTTTCCGTGATAACAACGGCGGCGGCGGCGGCGGTGGATATAACAAAAACAGGTGGTAAGATATATCTTTAAAAAGACCTCCTTTGGGAGGTCTTTTGTATTATAGATGATGCAATGACTGCCTCGTACTTTGCTTTATAAAAACAAGATTCCTTAATTTAAAAGAAAAAATGTATGGCTAAACCTAAAGAAACCTTCAATAAAAGAGAAAAAGAAAAGAAAAGATTGAAGCAAAGACAGGACAAGAAAGAAAAGATGGAAGAACGCAAATCAAATACTCCAAAAGCCAAATCGCTTGATGATATGATGGCTTATTTAGATGAAAACGGGAATTTATCTTCTACACCCCCAGATCCTAAAAAAGCAAAAGTATTTAAGCAGGAAGACATGCAAATAGGTGTTCCCAAATATGAAAAAGAAGAAGTTGATATTATCCGAAATGGTACCGTCACATTTTTTGATGAATCAAAGGGTTTTGGATTTATTAATGATAAACAAACCGGTGAACGTGTATTTGTTCACATCAACCAGCTTACAGAGAGAATCAGCGAAAATGACAAAGTAACCTTTGAAGTAGAATCCGGTGCAAAAGGATTAAGTGCAGTCAATATTAAAAAGGTTGTAGTTTAATCTAATCCGGATTTACTGCAGAACATTCAGGTTCTATTTCCAATTTCATCCTTGCAATGATTTTTTTTGCCTTTACTGGTGAACCAAACCTGATTGCAACAAGGCTTTAAAATACCCACTTCAAATTATAACCAAAAGGAAATTCTTTTGCATGCTATTTGCACATAATAGAATTTATCTTTAAAAAAATGTTCTGGAATGGCAAAAACAAAACTTATAATCAACAGCAATGGCTCTGTTAAAGTAGAAGGTGATTTTGAAATAGTAGACCGCAATGGAAATGTATATGGTTTAGGAGGAAGATCTATAGTTTCCCTATGCCGTTGTGGAATGTCAAAAAATAAACCTTATTGTGATGGTTCGCATAAAGGTTACCTGGAACATGATGCCGTAGCATTTGATCTGCCTCCAAAGCAGCCCATCCTTTGATAAATTCTCCAGATTTCAAGTGGCTAAACAATATAGGGGGCACCTGCTGTTAAATATTATTTATATTTAAGTTGATATTGAACCCCGTGTTAACGTAATTTGCTGTCCCATTAACTAACCTTTTATGCCACCTATTTTTATTATTTCTTGCTATAGCAAAAACTTCTTGTGTTTAATTATACTTTTACTCAGCACATACGTGCAACTAATCGCACAATCAACAATTACCGGTACGGTCCAAAATACCTCCAATCAATCTATAGATTTGGTTAATGTGCTACTACTAAAGGCAAAAGATTCTGCTTTATTAAAGGGAAGTATAACAACTAAAAATGGCTCTTATAAATTTGAAAACATAAGCACAGGTCAGTATCTATTACAACTTTCATCAGCAGGTTTTGAAGAAACCTATACAAATATTTTTGAGGTAAATGGTCTTGAAAAGGAAATTAAACTTGGTATACAACAATTAAAAGAGTTGAATGTAACATTATCATCAGTTACCGTTACCGGTAAAAAACCTTTGTTTGAACAGAAGATAGACCGAATGGTTATTAATGTACAAAACAATATTACTGCTGCCGGTGGAAGTGCACTTGAAGTATTAGAAAAATCTCCCGGAGTTGTTGTAAACAGGCAAAATAATTCCATTGCTATAACCGGTAAAGAAGGAGTTGTTGTGATGGTAAATGGAAAAGTAAGTAATATGGCGGCTTCAGCCATTGTACAATTGCTGGAAGGAATGAATGCAGGCAGTATAGAAAGAATAGAGTTAATTACCACACCTCCATCAAATTTTGATGCAGAAGGAAATGCCGGTTTTATAAATATTGTTTTTAAGAATAACCCTAACCAGGGATTGAATGGCTCTTATTCTTTAACCATGGGATATGGAAGAGGCACAACGCCTGCAGCTAACATCAATTTTAATTACAGGCAAAATAAACTGAATCTTTTTGGAAGTTATTCCTTTATGAGACTTGATTTTATACAGGATTTTTATCTGTACAGAAGCGTAAGCAATCGTTCAGATATCAGGGAAACATCTATTTACTCCCGACGGGATGGTGTCATAAGAAATCATAATGCAAGGTTGGGTGCAGATTACCAGGTAAGTGATAAAACTGTAGTAGGAGTTGTAGCAGGTACATATAATAACAGGTGGTCAATGGATGCAGTTAATATTAGTTCAATGCTTTTAAATAAAACAAAAGACACGTCTGTTAAAGTAATTAATGATGAAATAAATCAATGGCATAATTATATGGCCAATGTAAACCTGCAACATAATATTTCTACTAAACAAAGAATTTCTTTTGATGCAGACTACCTTTATTATTTTGATAATAATCCCACAAATTATTTCAACAGTTACTTCAATGGATCCGGAAATTTATTGTTTAATGAACAAACAAGAAGTGGTAAAAAAACTCCCATACATATTTGGGTTGGAAAAGGAGATTATGTAACAACTATTGGTAAAGCAGAAATAGAAACAGGTATAAAAGGCACTACATCTCAATTTACAAATGATGTTATTGTACAAGATCTGGAACAAAATCAGTGGGTAACCAACTATGATTATACAGCTAAATATAACCTCAAAGAAAATATTGGTGCTGCTTACGGTTCATTTCAAATAAACCCAACTGCCAAACTCACATTAAAAGCAGGCATACGTTATGAATATACTTCTTCACATTTAGGAAGTGCAAATGAACCTGATTTAGTAAACAGGAAGTATGGAAACTTTTTCCCTACATTTTTTCTTTCCAATAAAATTAATGACGCCAGTACCATCAACTTTTCATTTAACAGACGTATTACCCGTCCCACATTTAATGATATGGCACCCTTTATCATTTTTGTAGATCCCAATACTTTTATTTCCGGTAATGCTGCACTTCGCCCCGCCATTTCCAGTACTCTCAAATCCGATTACAGTTATAAAAGATTAATATTCTCACTTTCTTATACTGATACTAAAGATGCTTTTTCAATGTTTCAACCACAAATTGATTCAGTAACAAATAGAGTAATTACAAGTGCAGAAAATATGAAGGGCGATAAACTTGCTTCTGCTCTCATTTCCTTACCTGTTACTATAAATAATTGGTGGAATATGCAAAACAGTATTATGGGTATCTGGCAGCAATTAGATCTTGTTTATCTTAAAGAAGATGTTCAAATAACCCAGAAATATATCAGGCTTAGCTCTTCTCAAAATTTTATACTGCCTAAAGATTTTTCCATGCAATTGTCAGGCTTTTATCAATCTTCAGGCTTTTTTGGAATGGGAATTATGGAACCTTTTGGTTCTTTAGATTTTGGCATCAGGAAAAAAGTGAACAATGGTTCATTTAGTTTTAATGTAAGTGATGTATTTAATACTAACAGGTGGGACAACTTTATTAATTTACCTGAACAGAATCTTATAAGTACTTTCCAGGTTCAGTTTTTTCCCCGAACATTTCGTTTAACATATACCCGCAACTTTGGAAAGAAAGATTTGAAAGAAGGTAGAAATAGAACTACCGGCTCAGAAGAAGAAAGACAAAGAGTGCAATAATTGATTGAAGTAGATAACTATATAAATTATTTGGAATAAAAATAAATTAGTTTCTAATTTCAATTTTAGAAAGAATCTTTGTTGAATGGATGCTGCTAAAAGAAAAAGGCAAGCTAAATGGATAAGGCAGTTTAGAAAAATACACAGGTTTACAGGCATTTTTCTTTTTGCATTCTTTTTATTAATAGGTATTACCGGTTTGTTGTTGGGATGGAAAAAACAAATTGGATTTTTACCGGGTACTGCAAAAGGAATTTCTAATAATGCTGCAGACTGGTTACCCATGGATAGTTTAAAAACAAAAGCTACTGCTTACTTAACTGATTCTGTCGATGGGAATTTATCTACCAAACTTGACAGGATAGATATAAGACCTGATAAAGGCATTGCCAAAATGATTTATGCCGAACATTATTTTGAACTTCAACTGGATTGCACTACTGGTTACATAATTCAAACAGGAGAAAGAAATTCTGATTTCGTTGAACACCTTCATGATTTTTCAATCTTTGAAAGAAAAATTAAAACAGGAACAGATGTAATTAAATTGATTTATACATCTATTATGGGGCTTGCAGTAATTACTTTTTCCATCACCGGTTTTTGGCTTTGGTATGGTCCAAAAAGAATGAAACAAAACAGGTAATATTTTATTTAAATAATTCTTCCAGTTTATGTTCCAACTCCTCTCCTCTAAGATCTGTTGCAATAATAATTCCTTCAGGATTAAACAGAATATTTTTTGGAATAGCATTAATGCCATATAGTTTAGCAACTTCATTATTAAAAAATTTAAAATCTGAAACTTGTGCCCAGGCCAGGTTATCTTTTCTGATAGCTTTTAACCATGCTTCTTTAGCATTCTCTCTTTCTAAAGCAACTCCCAATATGGTAAAATTTTTATTCTTGTACTTATGAAATGCAGCAACCAGGTGCGGGTTTTCTTCTCTGCATGGTTTGCACCAGCTTGCCCAAAAATCAATAAGCACATATTTTCCTTTATAAGAAGAAAAAGATACGGGATTACCCAAAGTATCATTTTGTGTAAAGTCAACTGCTACAGAACCAATTCTTGTTCGTTTTGCACCCTCTAATCTTTCAAGAAACTCCTTTCCAGACCAGGTGGCTTTTACAGACGGATGCAATAACTCATATAATGGCTGAACTTCATCAATATCTATTTTATATCCTGCAAAAGCATTTAATGCAAATAACGATGAGGGAGAATTTGGATTATTTTTGATATACTGAGCATATACAATTTCACGCCTCTCTTTGTCAATAGCTTTTTGTTTATCACGAATTTTTCTTGCTTCCTCTTCATTATCTTTTAACTCGGTTAACCGGTTATGTAACTCCATTAATTGTTTATTATACTGCTTATCCTTTCCAATGAGTGCAGTATAAACATCATGAGCTTTTGATCCTTTTACAATTAGATTTGAAACAGAATCAACACTTTTAACTTCAATAATTCCTTTATCGAGATAAACATTAAAAAAATCCCGTGGCCATTTTTGCATTATACTATCATGTGAATACGTAACAGAGAAATAAGCCATACGAGGTTCAGTAATAGTGCCTTTAAATTGGTATTTTCCATTCTTAACTACAGCACTGTCTTCCTTATTCTCACCATCTACTCCATAAGATATCTTAACCATCCCTACAGGTAATTTAACAGCAGATACATCACCATGTAAAACAAAGTCAATCTTAGGTTGCGATTGAATATGTGTAAAGCAAAATACTAATGTTGCTAACAGAGCTACTTTCATATACGATATTTATCGTACAATTTAAGAATTATGAAAATTGCGGCTTATTTTTTTTGATGAAAGGCAATTTCTTTATGTGAAATATTTAAAACCTGTTGGTCTGATAAAACTCAAGTACTTTTTTACGAAGAATAAAATCATATTGTGCAATGACAAGATTTGCATTTGCCCTGTCAAGATTATTTTTTGCAATTAAATAATCTATAGAATTTCCAACACCTGCATTAAAACGTATTTCAGCTGCACGAAAAGATTCTGTATAAGCAGCTACCTGTTCTCTCGATACTCTATACCTTTCCCAGGCATTATTCATATTTACATATGCCTGGTCAACCTCCTGTCTAAGCTGCAGGTTAACACTCTGTTGGTCGAGTTCAACATTTTTTAATTCGATTTTTGCGAGCCTGATCCTGTTACGTGCCTGGAAAGAATTAAAAATAGGAATACGAACTCCTACATTCACATTTGAAAAAATATTGTTCTCCAGTTGATCAAAATATCCAATACGGGATGTATTAAAATTGTTTACGTTTCTTATAACAGGTGTTTTTGATCCGTTTACTAAAACAAAATCGTTGCTGGGAATTTCAATTGTGTTTTCAAATATATCACGTGTAGCTATACTTGAATAATTTGTATTAAGGTTACCACTTAGTACAACTGTAGGAAAAAGCTCACCTCTTACTGCTTTTATTCCTGCTTCTGCACTTTTTTTACGTAGTTCAGCAGCTTTTACTATTGCCATTCTTCTTGTTGCTTCATTAAATATTTCTTCTGCAGACAAGGTGGACTGGTTTAATAATTCTTCCATGGTTATCTGCTCCACTCTAATTTGAGGGTCGTATGGGATGTTCATTACCTGTGTCAAAGTAAGCCGTGCAGATTGGAGGTTGGCAAGATTGGTAACAACAGCCAGTTCATTTTCTTTAAGTTGCCCCAGCATATCATATAGTTGTGGCGGACTTATAGCTCCTTCGCGGTTCAGTATCTCCAGCCTCTCAACTTGTTTTTGTGTAACATCAGACTGGTTTCTGGCAACTTCAACCAGGTCTTCATTAGTAAGTACCTGCAGGTAAGCCAGAATTACATTTAAAGTAAGATTATCTTTTACCTGTTGCAGATCCATTTCAGCAGCATCTTTTGCATACTGAAACTGTTTTATAGTTTGAACTTGAGTAAGACCATTAAATAATATCACATTGCTGTTGATACCATAGCTGGAATAGTTTATTGTTTGATTTACATAAGCATTGGTGAAGGGATCAATACTACGTCCCTGGTTTAAACCATAATTAAGGTTGCCGCCTACAGCAGGTAAACGGTTTAATCTTGCCTGGTTATAATTTATTTTAGCTGCTTCCACCTGCAGGTCTGCCTGCCTTGCAACAATATTATTTTCAATAGCAATATCAATTACTTCTCTTAAAGTGTATACTTTAGATTGTGCTCCTGCTATTATTGAAACAAATGAAGTAATGATAAAAAGAGATAAATACTTTTTCATTAGTGAGATGCATTTTGTAATGAAGGCTCTACACGTCCATCTAATAGATTTATGATCCTGTTTCCATAAGATGCATTTTTTTCGGAATGTGTTACCTGTATAATAGTAACACCTTCCTCCTGGTTTAGCTGCTGAAACAACTGCATGATTTCTTCACCTTGTGCTGTATTTAAATTACCTGTTGGTTCATCTGCTAAAAGCAATTTTGGTTTTGCTATTAATGCTCTTACTATTCCAACCAGTTGTTGCTGACCACCGGAAAGCTGCGAAGGAAACAGATCTTTTTTACCAACAATATTAAACTTGTCCAGCATATCTGCTACAATAGCTTTTCTTTCAGATGATTTTACATTCTGGTAAAGAAGCGGCGTTTCTATATTTTCATAAACAGTGAGTTCATCTATTAAATGATAAGCCTGGAAAATAAAACCAATGTTTTTTTTATAAAGTTCGTTTCTATGTTTGTCTTTTAAATTATACACAGACTCGCCAAAAAAATGATATGCACCTTCATTAGGCATATCAAGCATTCCCACTATATTTAGCAAGGTTGACTTACCTGAACCGGAAGGTCCCATGATGGAAATAAATTCTCCTTCCTTCACCTTCAGGTTGATATCTTTTAAAATAAAAACAGGTTTACCACCTACATTGTACCATTTAGAAATATGTTGCAGTTCAATCATTTTTATATTTTTTCATCAATCTATATAATATAAGCAGTTTTTACTGAGAAGTCTTTCGTAATTCTGTACCAATTTTTTTAATTATTGAAAATGAACTAATTGTGCATAATAGCTATTAGCAGGTGTTCGTTTTTGATACAGGTTCTGTTCGTTTTTATAGGCAGGTTAGTAATTGGGTATCGGGAATCAGGTTTCGGGTATCAGCCATTAGCAATCAGCAATCAACTTTTTTATTTTACATTTTACATTAAATCCTAAATTTTTTTCACTATTGACCATTCACCATTCACTATTCTCATCTCATTCACTTCGTAAATTCCTTACCGGGTTTGAAAGTGCTGCTTTAATAGCCTGTATACTTATGGTAAAGAGCGCAACTGCCAGTGCCCCCAAAGCAGATAATATAAGAACCCACCATTGCACGTTAATCCGGTAGGCAAAATCCTCAAGCCATTTATTCATACCTAACCATGCAACAGGAAAAGCTATAAGAGAAGCTATAAGTACAAGTTTCATAAAATCTACTGAAAGCATTTTGATGACATTGGAAACGGATGCACCCAATACTTTCCTGATACTTATTTCCCTGCTTCTTAATTGTGTTGCATAGGCTACCAAACCCAATAAACCGATACAGGCAATAAAAATAGCTAACACTGAAAAAGCTGAAAAAACTCTTTTAGTAGTTTGTTCAGCTACATATTGATTCTCTAACGTCTGATCCAGGAAAGTAAACTTAAATGGCTCATCCTTTACAAATTTTTTCCAGGTTTGTTCTACATCATTTATAGTTTTTTGCAAATTATTTCCTTTAGTACGAATGGCTGTCAGCGGAAGGAAATTTTGAAACTGGGCTGCATTCATAATAACAAGTGGTGAGATGGCTTGATGCATAGACTGAAAATGAAAATCTTTTACCACGCCGACTACCGTAAATTCATGTGGTGGTCCACCGGGTGGATTAAAATTGTCATCGAGATTATTAAGTTTAGCACCGACAGGATTGGTTAAACCCAATTCACTTACTGCCTTTTCATTAAGAACCACCGCAAGTGAATCTGTAAGGAACTGCGGGGAAAAAAACCGCCCTTCCTTCATCTCCAGTTGAAGTACCTGTGCAAACTGATTATCTGCAACAACTCCCCTGCCTGTCATTTGTTCATTTGCACCTTTTTGCTGAAAAGTGGTTCCAAAATAATTTGCATTACCGGGTATAGTAGATGCATTGCTTATTGCTTCTACTGATACCAGCTTTTTTAATTCAGTATTGAAAGCTTCCCTTTGCTGGGCCAATACGTTAGCTCCCTTTACAACCAGTACCTGTTCTTTGTTAAATCCCAGTTCTCCTTCTGTCATAAATTTCATTTGCTGGTTTACCACAATTGTACAAATAATAAGAACCACTGAGATAGCAAATTGAAAAACTACCAAACCATTTCGTAAAGCCAAACCCATAGTACTGGATTTAAACCTGCCCTTTAAAACATATATGGGATTAAATGAAGAAAGTACAAAAGCAGGATATAAACCTGCCACAAAACCAACCATTAACACCAGAGATAGAATTACTATAAGCGTTTTAGGAGTGAACAAGGTTAATAAGCTAAGTTCTTTATTGGTAAGCTGATTAAACATAGGTAATAAAACAATTACAACAACAAAAGCTGCTATTACTGCCAATACACTAATGATCATAGATTCGATAAGAAACTGCTTTACCAGCATAGTTTTATCAGAACCAAAGGTTTTTCTGATACCTACTTCTTTTGCTCTTTCCATAGAACGGGCAGTAGAAAGATTAATAAAATTGATACAGGCCAGCAACAAGATAAAAACAGCAATAGCACTGAAAATATATACTGAGGTGATGCTTCCGTTGGTTCTTAACTCAGATTCCAGATGTGAAGTAAGATGAATTTTTTTTAAAGGTTGCAGGTAATAATTATAACCATTGCCTTGTGCCTGGAATTCTGCAAATGTTTGCCCGAATCTTCTTCCTACTTCACCTGCAACGTATTTTTCTAACAGCTGCGGAACTTTTGCTTCTATAGCTTTTGGTGAGGCATTAGGATGAAGTAATAGATAGGTATGAGCAGAAAAACCTATATAATTTGGCTGCTGCAAAAAAGGTGCTGCCACGGTGCTTACAAGTATATCAAAAAGGAAATGCGAATTCTCCGGCCAATCCTTTATAACACCATTAATGGAGAAAACATTGTTATTGTTATTATCTACTCCATCTATAGTAAATGTATTGCCCATTGCTTTTTCTACAGAACCATATAATTTTTTTGCTGCCGACTCTGTAAGTACTACAGCATTAGGTTTAGATAAAGCTGTTGCAGGATCACCATTTATAAAATTGCTTGTAAATACATTGAAAAAATTGGAGTCTGCACCCAATACTCTTTTTTCCTCATGCAGCTGATCGTTTATCCGGAGGAAAAAACTACCGGCATTATTAAAATTAAAAACCCTTGTTGATTGGTTTACTTCAGGAAATTCTTTTTGAAAGGCTTCACCAATGGAATGCGGTATATTGGAATACGAAGTTGATCTTCCGGGATAACGCCTTTCTAATGCTATTCTGTAAATATCATCCGCATTTTCGTGGTGCCGGTCATAGCCAAGTTCTGAATCAATAAAAAGAACTATCAGAATAACTACTGCCATACCGGTAGCAAGACCCAGAATATTAATGGCACTAAATCCTTTTCGTTTTAATAAACTCCTTATGGCTACTTTAAAATAATTTTTGAACATATTGTTAGTTTTATATTATCGGCAATCAGCTATCAGCTATCAGGTGTCAGGTATCAGGTATAAGCAATCAGCAATTAACATTCACCATTCATCATACCACATTCATAACTCATAATTCATAATTCATAATTTAAAAATTTTCACTCAGTTCGTAAGTTCTTAACAGGGTTTGCCATAGATGTTTTTATGGCCTGTAAGCTTATGGCAATTAAGGAAACAACTAATGTTCCTAAACCCGCAACAACAAAAACCCACCATTCCATTTTTGTTTTATAAACAAAGCTATCCAGCCACTTGCTGGTTGCAAAAATTGCAATAGGTATGGCAAGTACCATAGCAATAACTATTAACCGAATAAAATCTTTTGAAACCAATGATAAAATATCTACCACAGACGCACCCAAAATTTTCCTTATTCCTATTTCCTTAGTGCGTTGCACCATAGAATATGCAGTTAATGCAAATAATCCTAAACAAGCCAATAAAATAGCAATGAATGCAAAAGAAGTAAATACACCTGCAGTACGTTGCTCTGTTTTATAAAGATCATTGAATTCATCATCCAGGAATTTGTATTCAAACGGACGGTGTGGAACTCTTGACTTCCAGATCTTCTCCAAACCGGCTATTGTATTTTGTGTATTGTTACCGGATATTTTAATAAAAATAGATCCTAACATCCTTTTATCCAGGAACAATACCATTGGATTGATTGCTTCATGAAACGAACGGAAATGAAAATCCTGAACAACAGCTTTTATTGTTCCTTCTCTTCCTTTTGATACGGTTTTACCTATTGCTTCTTCAGGAGACCAACCTAATGCTTTTACCGCAGCTTCATTTAGCATGAAAGTATAGCGTATATTATTACCCTGGTTGGTTGTATCAAAGGCCTGCACATCACCCCAGGTGTAATCTGAACCGGCAATAATTTTTAATCCAACTGTCTTTACAAAATCTTCATCAACAGGTAAAGCATTTATACTGATTTGCTTGCCATCAGTTGGCCTGTTTAAACCATCACTCCAGCCAATATGTGTTGGGGATTCATATGCACCACCAATGGAAATTACATTAGAGGTTGTAGCCAATGCCTTCTTTAGATCGTCATATTGTTCAGATATTTTTGAATCAACCGGTAATATAATGACCTGCTCTTTATCATAACCAAGATCTTTATTTTGAATAAAGGCTAGTTGCTGAAGTATAACAATAGTAGCAATAATTAAAAAAACAGAAATTACAAATTGAAAAACAATAAGTGATTTACGTAAAGTACCTGAGCCGGTAAAATGGAACCCTGATTTTAAAATATGAATCACTTTACCTGCAGACAATATAATTGCAGGATAAGCACCAGCTGTAAAAGAAACAACTGATGCTAAAATTAGTAATGATAGTAAAGTAAATGGCTTAAAGAAAATTTCAGCATTGAATTCTTTACCTGACAAATTATTGAAATAAGGAACTAAAACAGTGCAAATTACAAGTGCAAAAACAACAGCTAACAATGTTATTAAAAATGTTTCGCAAATAAACTGGTTAAATACCTGCAGCCTGTTTGCCCCCAAAACTTTGCGCATTCCAATTTCACTTGTTCTCCTTGCAGATTGTGCAGTACTTAAATTAGTATAATTGACACCTGCAATAAGTAAAATGAGTATAGCAACTGCACCCAGTATATATATGTAAACTATGTTGTTACTGGGTTCTAATCCATCAAGCTTTGAATGTAATCGCACTTGTGTTAACGGTTCGAGATGATATTTCATATACTCATCTCCGGTAGTATTCATTTCCTCCTTACTTACTTTATCTGCATAAGCATATATCTTATTCTGTAGCGGTGCAATTGCTTCTGAATTATTCAACAATAAATACGTAACATAATTTGCTTCTGTCCATTTTTCTTCTTTAGATGCATTGAGTGAAGTAAAAGAACCAATAAAATCAAATTGTATTTGTGAATTATCAGGAGCATCTGCCGCCACTCCTGTTACCATAAAATCTTTAATACCCACCTTTATCATTTTTCCAACAGGATCCTCTGATCCAAAATATTTCTTAGACATTGATTCTGTTACAACCAATTTATCAGGGGCATCTAAAACTGTTGCAGCATTTCCTATCAACAGCGGAAAAGAAAACATTGAAAAAAAAGCAGAATCTGCATATAGAAATGTTTTCTCTTCAAATAATTTATCCTGGTAACCAATGACCCTGGGATATTTCATCAATCGTACATAACTCTCCACTTCAGGAAATGTTCTCTGAAATTGAGGTCCTACTTTGGTACCGGTTGTTGCTGTTTTATTTGTGGCATCTCCAAAATGATATTCCCATGTAACCCTTGCTATTCTATTTCCATTTTCATGAAACCGATCATAACTCAGTTCATGCCATATGTAAACTCCAATAAACAAACAGCTGGCTATACCAATAGCTAAACCAATAATATTTACAAACGCATATAGCTTGTTTTTTTGCAAATGTCGTAATGCGATTTTAAAATAGTTGCGTATCATACAAGAAGTTTATTATTAGGTTTTGGGTATCGGGTTTCAGCACTCAGCTATCAGCAATTAGCTATCAGCCTTCAGCCTTCAGCATTCAGCTGTCAGCAATCAACTGTCAGTAAATAGCTTTCAGCAATCAACATTCATCATTAATAATTCATAATTCATAATTTCTTTAATTCATCATTCCACCTACTCTGTCCTCAAGCTTTTTACAGGATTCATCAACGCAGCTTTTATTGCCTGAAAACTTATTGTTATTAAAGCCGTAAGCAAAGCCAATAGACCCGCAACAACAAATACCCACCATGCGATGTTTATTCTGTAGGCAAAATCCTGTAACCATTGATTCATAAAATACCAGGCAAGAGGTGCTGCTATAAAAAATGCAATCAATATCAGCAGCAAAAAATCTTTGGATAATAAACCTATAATATTATTGATACTGGCACCCATCACTTTTCTAATACCAATTTCCTTAGTTCGTTGAATGGTGCTGTATGAAGCAAGACCTAATAATCCTAAACAAGAAATTAAAATAGCCAGTATAGCAAAATTTAAAAACAGCTTTCCGAATCTTTCTTCGCTACGGTATTGCCTGTCAAAAAATTCATTTAAAAAATAATAACTGAAAGGCCGGTTCGAAATCAAAGTCTTCCATTTGCTTTCAATGGCTGCAATGGATGCAGGCAAATTACCGGCAGCTACCTGCACAGATATTAAATAACTTCGGCTTGGTTCTATACGCATGGAAAGAGGTTCAATTTGTTCCTGTAAGGATTTAAAATGAAAATCTTTTACAACACCTATAATCTTCCCTTCCCTTCCCCATTGTTTAAATTTTTTTCCAATTGCTTTATGCGCTGAAGGATATCCAAAATATTTTACAGCCGCTTCATTTATTACCATTGCTTCTGTAGTGTCCATTCCAAACTCACGTGAAAAAGGACGGCCTGCTACCAGTTGAATCTGGTATTGAGGTATGTAATCAAAATCAACAAAAAAAAGATCCAGGTTTGCCACCTGTAAATCACCATTGCTATTTTCAATTTCAGAATAAGCAGTTGAATGTGAGCCACCCGGAACAGAAGAAGACAGAGTAGTACCTTTTATTCCCGGCAGCTTTGAAATTTCCTGTGTTAATGCATCCTTAGCTGCATCACCTTGCGTATCTAAAACTAGCATTTGATCTTTTGCAAACCCAAGGTCATGGCTACGCATAAACGTCATTTGTTTATACACCACAATGGTTCCTATAATTAAAGCAATGGATATAGCAAACTGTGTGATCACCAGGCCTTTTCTTAACACAATTCCTTTACTGCTTGTTGCAAAACGACCTTTTAATACTGTTATGGGTTTAAATGATGAAAGCACCAGTGCTGGGTAAATACCTGCCATTAGACCTGCACCTATAGCCAGGGTAAAAAGAAGTAATAAATAATTATAGTTATCAAATATTCCGGTACTGATGGTTTTACCTGCTAATTGATTGAACAGAGGTAACAATAAGGCAGTTAAGATTAAAGCCAGTACAAATGCGAATAAGGAGAGCATTAACGACTCACCTATAAATTGTTTTACTAATTGATTTTTTTCAGCACCAACTACTTTTCTTATACCTACTTCTTTAGCACGTTCTACTGAACGGGCTGTAGTTAGATTTATAAAATTAATATAGGCTATCAACAAGATGAATGCAGCTATAACAGAGAAAATATAGACGTTGGTTATATTTCCTTTTTCTATGTTGCTTTCACGTTTTGAAAACAGGTAAACAAACTTTAAGGGTTCCAGGTATAAAGTGAAAAACATTTGGCTTTTTTCCATTTCTTTACCATTCCGTCTTTCAAGAAAAGCAGGAAATTTTCTTTCTAGTGCCCGGGGATCTACACCCGGTTTTAATTGTAAATAACTAACTGCATCAAAATTACTCCACTGTTCATCCAACCCAGGAATAATAGTTTGTGTAAGAGATGACATTGAAACAATTATATCCGCTTTAATTTGGGAATTTTCAGGTATATCCTCCATAACTCCTGTAATAGCTGCAGGGTAATAATCATAGAGAGAAATGGATTGCCCCATAGGATCTGCATCTCCGAAATATTTTTTGGCTGCTGTTTTAGATAATACTACAGTAAACAAATCCTTTAAAACCTTATCCGGATCACCTTTAATTAATCTAAAATCAAACATTTTAAAAAAAGATGAATCTGCCCACAGCACCCGGTCTTCCTGAAATTTTTTGTCATCCTTTGTAATCAACATGCTTGTTTGTTGAACACGTGTAAAAAATTCTACTTCGGGAAAATCATCTTTTATATTAGGTGCAAAAGGCCAGGCTGTAATGCCAGCATGAATGGTTTCACTGGGTGTTTTTACATCTGTAACTAACCTGTAAATATGTGGAGCCTTTGTATGAAATGAATCATAACTTAATTCAAACTTTACATAAAGAAAAATAAGAAAACATGCTGCCATACCTACAGCAAGACCTATTATATTGATCAGAGAAAAAACTTTTTTCCTCAGTATGTTTCTAAAGGCAATTTTTATATAGTTTCTGATCATAAAAAATAATTATTCAGTTCTTAAACTTTTTACCGGGTTTGTTAATGCTGCTTTTATAGCCTGAACACTTACAGTTACCAATGCCACTACTAATGCCAGTATTGCTGCAGTTATAAAAATCCACCATGGTATATCAATACGGTAGGCAAAATCTTCCATCCATTTACTTAATGCCCACCATGCAACAGGGAAAGCAATAACAGATGCAACTATTACCAATAGAATAAAATCTTTGGATAACAGTGTTACAATCCTGGGGACACTGGCACCCAGCACTTTTCTGATTCCAATTTCTTTTGTTCTTCTTACTACTACCAGTGTTGCCAAACCAAACAATCCCAGGCAGGCAATAAATATGGATAGGAAAGATGCATATTTAACTATGTTACCTAACCGCTGTTCCTGTTCGTAAGAAGCGGCAAGCGCTTCATCTAAAAATCTGAATTCAAAATTTTCATCAGCTGCTACGGTTTTCCAGGCAGCTTCCAAACTTTTTATATGCTCCTGTACGTTGCCTTCACGAAAACGAACTGAGACTCTTGGCTGCGGTGAAGCATTATAACTAACATCACTCGAGTAGGCAAACATACTGTCTGGTTTTAATGCCATTACCAGGGGAGCAATGGGTGTATGTAATGATTCAAAATGAAAATCTTTAACAACGCCAACCACTTGTTGCGGGTATTTACCCGGAAGCTTTTTACCAATAGGATCTTTCCATCCATATTGCATTACCAGGGCTTCATTTACAATAATCATATTGGAATCTGCCGTATTATTTTTTAAAAAGCCTCTGCCTGCTACAACTTCCAAGCCCATTGCAGGAATAAAGTTTTCATCAATAGCATTAAAACGAAATTGCCTGAATACACCTTTGTCATCACTATACCCTAAAGACATCCAACCTAATTGCGCCATGCTGAACATGGAAGTGGTGGTGCTTATTACTTTGGGATTTTTCTGAATAGCTAATTCATATCTTTTTCCTAAAGCATTACCTAATTGCCTTGGCTTATTGGTAGGTACTATAATGACATGTTCTTTATTAAATCCAAGATTTTTATTTCTTAAATAATTTAATTGCTTACCTACAGTAAGTGTACAAATGATCATTATTATAGAAGCAGCAAACTGTCCAACAATAAGCGCTTTTCTAAAAAAGCCCATGTTGTTACCAATATTTAATTTGCCTTTTAATACCTGTATAGGTTTAAAACCTGATAACACGATGGCAGGATAAAAACCTGCAATAAAACCAATAACAAGAATTAGAATAACAGAAAAAATGAGCGTAAAACTGTTTAACGAAAGAAATAATTCACGATTAGCAAGCTGGTTAAAATGTTTTAGTGACGCAAGGGCTAATAGAAAACCAATTATTATAGCTATAAATGTTAATAAAATAGACTCACCCCAAAACTGCCTTACCAGTTGTTTTCTTTCTGCACCCAATACTTTTCTTACACCTACTTCCATTGCCCTTGTAGCCGACCGCCCAACAGATAGCGTTACAAAATTGATGCACGCAATCAGCAATATCAATATTCCCACTGTACCAAGTATGTAGGAGTATTTTGGATCGCTGTAACCTCTTTCGCCTTCCGGTAGTGTAGTATTGAAATAGATATCTTCCAGGGGTTGCATCCTCACATTATATTCACCCGGTTTATAATTTTTAGCAACAAGTGGCTGTAAAATAGTAGCTGCTTTTTGATTAACATTTTCAACAGATGTGCCTTTTTGTAATAGAAAAAAACTGGCAACAGAAACATTTGACCAGGCACTGTTACGCGTTTGTTCGCTCCAGATGTATGAGGCATTGGAAAAAGGTATCACCATATCAAATTGAATATTTGACTCCATTGGTGCATCTTTAGCTAATGCTGTAATAGTGAATAAAATATTATCATCTCCTAACTGGACCTCCAGGTTTTTACCTATGGGAGATTCATTACCAAAATATCTTTTAGATGCTCTTTCTGATATAACGATTGAGTTAGCTGTTGAAAACGGATCTTGTTTATTACCTTCTAATAGAGGGAAATTAAATATTTTAAAGAAAGTGCTGTCTACCATATTCACTTCCTCATTAAATATATTGTTGTTGTATTTAACTGGTGGACGCATGCTTGCGATCCGGCAGCTTAATTCTATTTCGGGTACGCCTGCCTGCAATACCGGAACAAGCGGAATGGGAGTTGCCGTATTTCTAAAAATTTCTCCCTGGTAAAATTCTTCCAGCCATGCACGATAAATTCTTTCTGAATTGGGATGAAAACGATTAAAGCTCCACTCGCTTCTGACAAAAAGAGCAATCAGGATACAGCAAGCAATACCTACTGATAATCCAAGCACATTAATAAAGGTGTAACCTTTGTGTCTTGATAAATAACGAAAAGCAATTTTTAAATAATTTTTGAACATAGAAATAAGTTTAATCAGCTATCAGCATTATGTTTAAATAAAAATTGTGTGTTTCATTCACTTCTTCGGATAATCCTGCCATAGTACATTTATTATCATCCACTTCCCATCTAATTTTGCTAAATGGAAATAATCAATTCCCCAGTATGCTTTCAGCTTTGCTGATGCCGTTTTATCTAACATATCCAAAACGATAATTTTTCTAGGAGTGCTCTCATTGAAGGTTTTATTTTTACTCCACTTTTTGGTCAAAGCAATTAGTTGATCATAGGTCATGGTACCTTCCACAGCCATACCATTATTAGTATAATAA
>JACDAZ010000032.1 GCA_013695175.1 Flavisolibacter sp.
ACCCAAAGGATCGCACTCTATATCTGTAGGTTCAGCAATTCTATTCAGTTTTTTTTTTGAACCACGAAGGCACAAAGGCACAAAGTGACACAAAGAAATTTCCATCATTTTTCAAAGGATAACGTCAGCTTCACCTGGTACTAAATCTAAAGGATAGCAATCATATAGGTTCATCAATTCTATTCACCTCTTTGCGTGATTCTTTTAATCAGATCCATTGCATTTGCAGCAGATGTTTTTATTTGTTCAAATTCTTTATTGTCACTTGCTTGCTTCGAGATTAAGTTACTACCCATACCTACAGCCACTACACCTGCATCAAACCAGCCTATTAAATTTTTTTCCTCTGCTTCTACTCCGCCTGTAGGCATAAACTTCAAACCCGGAAACAATTCTTTTATAGCACTTATATAGGAAGGCCCTAAAACATTTCCCGGAAATATTTTTACTATCTCAGCACCGAAACCTTCTGCACATGCAATTTCAGTTGGTGTCATACAACCGGGTATCCATAACAAGTTTTCATTTTGAGTTATCTCTCCCACTTCTTCATTTATAGTTGGAGCTACAATAAAATCAGCACCGGCTTCAATAAATTTTTTTGCTTGTTTTTTTGTTTTAATGGTGCCAATGCCTAATAATAAGCCAGGCATGTCTTTATTTACAACTTTACGTAAAGCTTTAAAATTGGCTAAGGCATTTTCCCCCCTGTTTGTATATTCAACAATACGCACACCACCATTGTATAATGCTTTTAAAATTTCTAAGCTCACTTCCTCGCTTTCATGATAGTAAAGCGGCAACATTTTTTGTTGCAACAACAAGTTTATTGCCTCTTGTTTTTTATCCATATTGCTTAACCCCTCTCCTGATGTCTTCTACTGTTGATGTAGTAGCATCACCTTTGATGAATAATTTATTAAAGGCTGCCGCTGCAGCAAAATTGATTGTTTCCTGTGCAGGTAAATTATTGTAGTTACCATAAATTAAGCCTGCCATAAACGTATCACCGCTACCCACTTTATCTACAGTAAACGATGTCTGATGTTCTTCTGAAACCCACATTTGTTTTCCATCAAACAGGGTTGCATAATATTGTAAACCTTCACTTTCATCAATCCTGAAAGTATTGGCTACCTGCCTGCAGTTTGTATATTGTTCCTTTATTGCTTCCGATGTATTTTGCGACTGTTCCAACAATTCTTTTTTTGCCCTTTTCATGGCTGGATTTATTTTTATACCCAGCATTGTTTCTGCAGCCCAGATATTACCCATGATAATATCACAATAACTTACCAGTTCAGGCATCACTTTCACAGGTTGCTTTCCCCACTGCCACAACTTAGCTCTATAGTTTAAGTCAACAGAGATAGTAATATTATTTGATGAAGCAACATGCAGTGCCTCTTTACAAACAGCTGCTATATTTTCATTTATAGCAGGATTAATGGCACTAAAATGAAACCATGAAACATCCCCTAATATTTTCTCCCAATCAAGTTGACCCGGTTGTAATTGAGAAAACACTGAATGATACCTGTCATAAATAACTCCGGCATTTTTAAGATCTGCACCTTGTGGTAAATAATATGTCCCTATGCGACCACCGCTATTTTGAGAAATAAATATGTTACTAGTATCCATATTTTTCTCCTGCAAAGATTCTATGACCTCTTTTGATAAATAATGATTGGGAAGGGCAGTAACATATGTTACAGGAACATTCCATCTTGCCAACGCTGTAGCCACATTTAATTCAGCACCACCCACATAAACAGGCATGGATGCCTGTTGTATCCATTCTTTGTTAAGCCTTGGTGAAAGGCGTAACAACAACTCCCCAAAACATAAAACTTTACTCACGCTGTAACCAATTTTACAGTTTGCTCCTGCCCTTTCCAGTTAAAATAATTTGATGCATTATGATAACAAATGTCCTGTATAATTTTTCCTGTCCAGGCAATATCATCTGGTAACTCCCCATTTTCTATTTCTTCTCCAAAAAGATTACAAAGAATACGTCGGAAATATTCATGTCGCGGATAGGAAAGAAAACTTCTTGAATCAGTAAGCATTCCCACAAACCGACTTAACAATCCCATATTGGAGAGCGCATTAATTTGTTTGATCATACCATCCTTCTGATCTAAAAACCACCATGCAGATCCAAATTGAATTTTTCCGGCAACAGATCCATCATTAAAATTCCCTACCATGGTTGCTATTACTTCATTATCAGATGGATTTAAATTATACAAAATGGTTTTTGCCAATTGATTATTTTGGTCCAATCTTCCTAAAAATTTTGAAAGTGCTTTCCCCTGTGAAAAATCTCCTATACTATCCCAACCTGTATCGGCACCCAGGTGT
>JACDAZ010000033.1 GCA_013695175.1 Flavisolibacter sp.
TGCTAAAAGTGAAGCTCCCTGTCCGAGATAATTGAGCAGCAAACATGTTTTTACTAATACCCAGGAAGTCCGAATGTTGTTTTTACCACAATGTCCCAGGTCACTGTATAATGCTTCAGCACCTGTAGTGCATAAAAATACAGCTCCCAGTATCCACATTGCTGCCGGGTATTGAGTTACGAAGTTTACAGCATAAACAGGGTTAAAAGATTTTAGAACAGAAAAATTATCTGAAATATGAATAATTCCCAGGGTTGCCAGCATTGTAAACCATACCAGCATTACCGGTCCAAATAACCTGCCTATCGATGCAGTCCCAAACTGCTGCATAAAAAAGAATACACATAAAATGCCAATAACTATATGTAAAATATAATTTTCTATACCGGCTAAAACAGGAATTTTTTGAAGACCTTCTACAGCTGATGTAATGGAAATAGGTGGTGTAATAATTCCATCAGCCAGCAAGGCAGCACCACCAATCATGGCCGGCAGCACAAGCCATTTTTTATGTCGCCGCACTAATGCATATAAAGCAAATATGCCACCTTCACCCCGGTTATCTGCTCTTAAAACCAGCCACACATACTTAATAGTTGTTTGAATGGTGATGGTCCATATAATACAGGATAAACTTCCCAAAATAAGGAAGTCATCTATTGTTCTTTCATTGATGATTGCATTAAATACATAAAGTGGCGATGTACCAATATCTCCATAAATGATCCCCAGAGCTATGATTAATCCTGCAGCTGATACTTTGTTGAGTGGAGTTTTCACGTAACTATTTGTGTTATCGACTTTCGCTCATCTTTTGCGTTGGCAAAGGTATATGCAAAAAGGAATTGTTAAAAGTAACACCTAAACTTATGCCCTGCAATATTCCGGGCAATATTTCCTTCATTAACAATTGACATAGAAAGCAACTTTCCTAAATATTTACAAGTCATTATAACTAGTTAACCTAATTTTAAGTTTATTAAATTTTCTGACATAAAATGAAGTTTCAGCCCTATATCCTATTGTTGTTATTATTTGCTTTTTCAGCTCCTCTTGTTGCTCAAAAAATTGTTTATTCCGAACCTGATAAGGACGATTCGCGTCGTATGAATTTTGAAGTCATTGGCAAGATATCCGGCAATTTCCTTATTCATAAAAACAATCGCAATAAAAATTTCATCAGTGTCTATGATAATGATATGAAGCAGGTTGCAAAAGAGGAACTTGGTTTCCTGGATTCACGTGTTATAAATCTTGATATCATTACTTAAACAGATCATGCTGTTATGATATACCAGTACGAAAGAAAAAATGTGGTGTATTGCGAGGCTGTAAAGTTAGATGGAATGGGTAAGAAAGTTTCTGACGTTGCTTTACTGGATACTTCTCATATTGGCATGTCATCAAACAACAGGATCTATGCTGTTGTTGCCAGTGAAGATAAAAACCATATATTATTACACAAGATCAATTCAAGAAACAGGAGCAATTATATTGTTACTACCATTTTATTTGATCAGAATCTTGCATTAAAAGACCGCAGTTCGCTCACCGTTCCTATGGAAGAACGTAATGATTTTCTGAAAGAATTTAATGTAGACAATGATGGTGGAATTGTTTTCACAAAGTTCAGCCGCAACTCCAGTGATAATGTTTCGAATTCTTTTTTAATTACTAAAAGTCCCAATGTTGATACTTTTCAAATCAATGATCTGGGAATTGAAAAAATGTTTCTTGATGAACCACAGATAAAAATTGATAATGTTAATAAAAGATATTTCCTGACTTCTTTTTATTATAAACAACGAAGGGGCAATGTAGAAGGATTTTATTTTTATGTGTGGGACAAACAAACACAAAGACCCTCCATGCAAAATACAATTGTATTGAGCGAGGAGTTGCGAAGAGAAGCCCGGGGTGACGCTAATATGAAAACTGCTTTTAATGATTACTTCATCAGAAATATTATAGTTAAGAGAGATGGTGGATTTATAATTGGCAGTGAGGCATATTATACCACATCAAGATTTAATAACTGGAACAGGTGGGACTACCTGTTTGGTTCGCCATACATGAATAGCTTTGATTACTACCGGCTTTACTCATCGCCCCTATACAATTCATGGTATTGGCGTAACCGGAATAGCAATAACAATGTAAGACACCATGCAGATAATGTAACCGTGCTTTCTTTTGATAATACAGGCAAACTTGAATGGAGCAATGTAATACATAAAGAACAATTTGATGATGAGGCAGGAGATCGTATATCTTATGTTTTAATGAATACCGGAGGACAACTTCGTTTTCTTTTTAACCAGGAAGAAAAGCGTGTACAGCTATTGAAAGATTTTAGTTTGGATGCTGAAGGTGAGATCACCCGCAACCCCACATTGAAAAATTTAGACAGGGGGTATGAGTTCCTGCCGAAGTTTGGGAAGCAGGTTAGTGCACGTCAAATGATCATACCTTGCTTTTATCGTAATTACATTTGCTTTGCAAAAATCGATTATAATTCATAGCATTGAGGTGTGATTCCTCTTTTCCGACAAAAATCTCCGGGTAATGTTGCAGTATTACTTGTATTTGGACTGCTTATAAAGCTGCCTTTATTTCTATATCCAAAATCAGTTGCTGCCACAACAAGCGATACTCCATTTTATAAATGGCTGCAGCCCGAATTAGTACAGGTAAGTGAATACCTGCCTTCTGTTATAGCTTTTTTTCTTTTGTACCTGCAATCGTTAATGCTGACAAGCATGATAAATGAATACAGGATGACTAATAAGCAAACCTTTTTGCCGGGTATGGCTTATATGCTTGTAACATCTTTATTGCCGGAGTGGAGTTATTTTTCAGCACCATTAATTGCCTCTACATTTTTAATATGGGCATATATTAAGTTGTTTGAGCTTTATCATATTACTACTCCGGCCAGTGGACGCATCTTTAATATAGGGCTTCTTTTAGGGCTGGCTTCAATTTTCTTTTTTCCATCCATTGGATTGCTTATAGGTGCCATATTAGGGATTGTAATTTTAAGACCATTTAAATTAAATGAATTCTTCCTGTTACTGCTTGGCATTACTACACCCTATTATTTTTATTCTGCTTACTTACTTTTAACCGATAGTTTTCAATTTGAAAAATTGTTACCGGTTATTGATTTCAGGGTTCCGCCACTTATTCAATCAATATGGGTAGCTATAGCCATTGCTTTTGTTATTTTTTTGTTTTTAGGGGGCAGTTATTTTGTGCAAATTAATTTGCGAAAAATGCTCATACAGGCCCGTAAAAACTGGAGTATAATATTATTTTACCTGCTCATTGCTTTTTGTGCTGCATTTTTCAATAGTAATATTTTGTTTGTTAACTGGTTTATTACACTTGCTCCTTTTGCAGCTTTTCATTCCTGTGCCTATTTATATCCGCCAAACAAAACAGTTCCTATTATATTTTTTTATGTGTTACTCGGTTTTATCCTGGCGCAACAATACCTTACTCCTTACTGGCATTAAAACCTTGTTAACCAATTGCAATTTATCTTTGCACCTAATTTAGTTCGTTATGAAATTTGGTATTGTAGTATTCCCGGGTTCAAATTGTGACAGAGATATATATGATGCTTTGGTGTACGATCTGAAGCAGGATGTAACTATGTTATGGCATAAAGAAAAGGATCTCTCTGCATTTACACCGGATGACTGCATTGTATTACCGGGAGGATTTTCATATGGTGATTATTTGCGAACCGGGGCTATAGCACGGTTTAGTCCCATTATGCAAAGTGTGGTTGATTTTGCTGCAAAGGGTGGTAAAGTTTTAGGCATCTGCAATGGCTTCCAGATTTTATGTGAAACTCATTTATTACCGGGGGTTTTATTAAGAAATAATAACCAGCAATACATCTGCAAAAATGTATTTATAAAAAACAACAAAGGCGAAATATTTAAAATACCCATTGCGCATGGCGAAGGAAGGTATTATGCTACTGAAGATATACTAGATCAATTAGAAGCAAATCAGCAGATATTATTCAGGTATTGTGATGAAGTAGGGAAGATAGTTCCTGAAGCTAATCCAAATGGATCTGCCCGGAATATTGCCGGAATTTGTAATAAAGACCGTACAATATTTGGAATGATGCCTCACCCCGAAAGGGCTTGTTCACCTGTATTGGGAAATACCGATGGGAAGAAGATTTTTAAGATACTTTTTGATAAGGTAATGGAAGAAGTGCCGGGATAATCAATACTTTAACAACTTTTCAAATTTTTAATGAAGATTTTTGCATTGAAACAGAAACATATGAAAAGACTGATTTTAATTTTTGCCGCTTTATTTTCCGTTACTCTTCTATCAGCTCAAAATCCTGTTTCATGGGCTTTTTCAACCAAAAAAATTAGCGATAAAATTTACGAAATTCATTTAACTGCAACTATACAACCGGGCTGGCACCTATATGCGCAAACACAGCCTGCTGATGCTATTGCTGTTCCAACAACATTCAATTTTAATAATAATCCTCTACTTGATTTTGACGGCAAAGTAAAAGAAGTGGGTAAGCTTGAAAAATACTCAGATAAAGTGCTTGATGTTACTGCTTATCAATATAGCAACAAAGTTAATTTTATACAAGTAGTTAAAATGAAAGGGAAAGCAAAAACAGCTATAACCGGTAAATTAGAATTTCAAACATGTGATGATAAAAAATGTTTACCGCCTAAAACTGTTCCTTTTAATATTGCCTTAAATTGAGCGGATTTACTGTTTTGCCAGCGGATTCCAAAAGAATCCGTTTGGTTTAATAAGCGGACATGACAGGATTTTTACGATTCTTATTTATTACCGGAACTTTCTTTTTATTTCTTCCTCTTTTTGGTCAGGAAAGTTCACCTGTTCAATGGAAGGTAAAGGCTCAAAAACTTGCAGATAAAGAATATATACTTCACTTTCAGGCAAATGCTTTAGAATGGCAGCTTTATGCTCCCAACCAGGATCTGGATGGTTTTATAACTGCAGAAATTCAATTCCAGGATTCTGCTATTCTACTTCTTAATAATATAAAAGATTCAGGTGTTGCTAAAACAATTGAAAGTACCATATTCGAAGGGAGCAATATCAATGTTTATGAAGGAGTTACAGAATGGCAACAGCATATTAAGTTTACTGGTGATGTTCCTGCTTCTTTAAGTGGGGTGCTTTTATTTACTTATGGAAACCAGGAAGAATTTTATCCCAGTACATCTTATAATTTTAATGTAGCACTGGAAGGAGGTGTGGCATCTACTGCACGAATACTGATACCTTCTATTGATCTGAAAAATCCAATAGTACCATGCGGCGATGACGAGGCTGGTGATAAAGGTCTGATGGCAATATTTTTTCTGGGTTTTATAGGAGGCTTAATTGCATTAATAACGCCCTGTGTATTTCCCCTGATTCCACTTACAGTTTCCTTTTTTACTAAAAGATCAGGTACAAGAAAAAGAGGACTGCGTAATGCAGTTTTATATGGTTTTTGCATTTTTGCCATCTACGCATTGTTAAGTATTCCATTTCATTTAATTGATGAAACCAATCCTGAAATACTAAATAATCTTTCGACTAACGTAGTATTAAACCTGTTATTTTTTGCCGTCTTCATTGTATTTGCCCTATCGTTTTTTGGATTGTTTGAAATAGGTCTTCCAAGTTCTTTTGCCAATAAAGTAGATTCTAAATCAGGGTTGGGAGATTTTGCCGGAATCTTTTTCATGGCACTTACATTAGCCATTGTTTCCTTCTCCTGTACGGGACCGATATTAGGATCATTATTAGCCGGTGCATTAACTAATAATGGCGGCGCCTGGCAACTTACTTCAGGGATGGCTGGTTTTGGTTTAGGCCTTGCCTTGCCATTTGCTTTATTTGCTCTTTTTCCCGGGTGGTTACAATCTTTACCAAAGTCCGGTGGCTGGCTGACAAGTGTAAAAATTGTTTTGGGTTTTTTGGAATTAGCCCTTGCTATAAAGTTTCTTTCCAATGCAGATCTTGTAAAACAGTGGGGACTGTTACCAAGAGAAATATTCATTGCAAGCTGGATCATAATCGGGGTTTGTTTAGTGTTGTACCTTGTTGGTATCATTCGCTTTCCTCATGAAGGCAAACCGAAAATGAGTAAAACGAGATGGGCATTTGCAGCTTTATTTGCAGCGTTTACTTTGTATTTAATTCCGGGTTTAACTAATACGCGGTATGCAAACCTTAGCCTGATAAGTGGATTTCCTCCTCCTTTATCATATAGTTTGTATGACAGGCAAATAACCATAGAGCCCATACATAATGATTATGAAGGTGCCTTAGAACTTGCCAGGCAACAAAATAAACCCCTGTTGATAGACTTTACGGGGTGGGCTTGTGTGAACTGTAGGCGTATGGAAGAAAATGTTTGGATAGATCCGGAAGTAGAGGAACTGATGAAAAATGAGTTTATTGTTGTTTCGCTCTACGTGGATGAAAGAACCAAATTACCTGCTTCGCAACAAATAGAGTATCAAACAAAAAATGGGGATACAAAATCAATAGTTACGGTAGGAGATAAGTGGGCAACTTTTCAATCAGAAAATTTTAATGCAGTAGCTCAGCCTCAATATGCCATATTAAGTCCTGACGAAAAAGCAATTACCAAATCTAAATCATATACTCCCGATGCAGAGGAATTTAAAGAGTGGTTGCAATGTGGAATTGATGCGTTTAAACGAATGAATAATCCATAAAAAAATCCCGGCCATTCGACCGGGATTCTTCAATTAGGCGTCATTCTTAATCAGCCTTCTGCGGCAAGCAAATAGTTTAAAGAGGCAGTTGGAGATTAAGAATGACAAGAACTTTATAAAGCAATCTGTTTTTGCACCATCATCTTGCGAAGGTTTATTAAACCATAACGCATTCTGCCCAGTGCTGTATTGATGCTGCAGTCTGTTAAGGCTGCTATTTCTTTAAAACTCATATCTGCGTAATGACGCAATATAATTACTTCTCTCTGATCTTCGGGCAATTTATCAAGCATATCTTTTACCCTGTTGTGGCTTTGCCTTTTGATCATTTTATCTTCTGCACTATCTTCCGTAAAATTAAGGATTTCGAAGATATCCTGGTTATCGCCGGTTTTAATTGTTGGCGTGCGTTTTACTTTTCGGAAATGATCCACACAAAGATTGTGAGCAATTCTCATAGCCCATGGCAAAAACTTTCCTTCTTCAGTATAGCGTCCGCCGCGTACTGTATCAATAACACGGATAAAAACATCCTGAAAAATATCTTCAGCAAGGTATTTATCCTTAACAAGAAATAGTATAGAAGTGTAAAGTTTGTCCTTATGCCGAAGTACTAGTATTTCTAAAGCATTACTATTGCCGGCAATGAATGATTGGATCAACTCGTGGTCCGAAAACTTTGATAGAGATGTCATAAACTTCTAAGGGTTTAGGTAGATACGGATGAAATAAAATTTTACGAGTAGAAGTTTATGCTATAGGCGATTTGAGGTTTTTAAGTTTAGTTCTATTGGATCAGGAAGTAAAAATAATGGTCTTTTTTAAAAAACCAACATCTTTTATAAGAATTATTGCCTGTTTATTGAAAAAGAAATGTTAAGCCATGGTTTGCTAAATGTGTTAGTAAACTACATTTGCCGCTGATATGAAAAGAGCCCCGGCAAAATTAAAAAAAAGCAAAGCCAGATTATTGGACAATGATATTTTTATAAAAGGGGCTAGAGTGCACAATTTAAAAAATATTGATGTAGTCTTTCCCCGTAATAAACTAATAGTTGTTACCGGCGTTTCAGGTTCGGGAAAATCATCTTTAACAATAGACACTTTATATGCCGAAGGTCAAAGAAAATATGCTGAAAGCCTGAGTGCCTACGTGCGGCAATTTTTAAACAGAATGGATAAACCTGATGTAGACTATATAAAAGGATTATCCCCCGCTATTGCCATTGAACAAAAAGTAAGTATTAGAACACCACGCAGCACCGTTGGCAGTATGACAGAAATATATGATTACCTCCGTTTGTTTTTTTCACGTTTAGGAAAAACCATTTCACCTGTATCCGGTAAAGAAGTAAAAAAAGATGATGTAAAAGATGTGCTGGATAATATAAAATCTTTAAAACATGGAGGAAAAGCTTTTATTCTTACCTCATTTAAACAACACAGAAACAGGGATATAAAAGAAGAGCTGACCCTGTTGTTGCAAAAAGGATTTTCACGAATTTATGTATCATCACTTTCTCGTTCACAGATTGAGCACCCCGTATCAGAAGGTATTATTATAAGAATAGAAGATGTATTGGAACAAAAGCTGGAAGAGTTTGAAAACATATTTCAATATGCAGATAATGTTTTTGTGCTCATAGACAGGATTGTTGTAAAAGAATTTGATGAGGATGATGAACACCGGTTATCTGATTCTATTGGTACTGCGTTTTATGAAGGTGAAGGAGACGTGTACCTGGAGGTTGACGGTGGTGAGGGAACTATAAAAAGATTAGTTCATTTTAATAATAGGTTTGAGCTGGATGGAATGTTATTTGAAGAACCTGCTCCAAATCTTTTTTCATTTAATAATCCATTTGGTGCCTGTCCCACTTGCGAAGGCTTTTCAATGGTTTTAGGTATTGATGAAGATCTTGTAATACCCAATAAGTTGTTGAGTGTTTATGAAGGTGCCGTGGCACCCTGGAAAGGTGAAAAACTTGGTAAGTGGAGAGAAAACTTTATCAAAGCATCGCGAAAAACCGATTTTCCGGTTCATACCCCTATTGCGGATCTTACAAAATCGCAGTATAATAGTTTATGGGAAGGCAACCAGTTTGTAGAAGGCATAAATGATTTTTTTAAAGAGGTAGAACAAAATCTTTATAAGGTGCAGTATCGTGTTTTATTAAGCAGGTATAGGGGAAGAACTAAATGTCCGGATTGTAACGGAACAAGGTTAAGAAAAGAAGCCTTATATGTAAAAGTTGCAGGAAAAAATATTGGTGAACTGAGTGAGATGCCTGTGAAAGATTTAAGAGTATGGTTTAATGAAGCAGTTCAACATCTCTCGGAATATGATCAAAAAGTAGGTAAAAGGATTATTCTTGAAATTGAGCTTCGCATAAATACTTTATTAAAAGTTGGATTGGGTTATTTAACCATAAACAGGTTAGCCAACACATTGAGTGGTGGCGAAAGCCAGCGTATACAACTAACCCGGAGCCTGGGTAGCAACCTTACAAATTCATTATATATTCTTGATGAACCATCTATAGGATTACATTCAAGAGACACAGAAAATTTAATAAAAGTTTTAAAAGAATTACGGGATTTGGGTAATACTGTTGTTGTTGTGGAGCACGATGAAATGATGATGCGGCAGGCAGATCATATAATCGATATGGGTCCGCTGGCTTCGCATTTAGGTGGCGAAGTGGTTGCTGAAGGCGATTATGATGAAATTATTTCAAACACCGAAAGTTTAACCGGTAAATACCTGAAACATGAACTTACTATAGAGCCGCCAAAGCTGGTAAGAAAATGGAAGAACTCAATTGTTATTGAAGGAGCAAGACATCATAATCTAAAAAATATCAATGTTGAATTTCCATTGAATTGTTTGTGTGTGGTTAGTGGTGTTAGCGGCAGTGGTAAAACTACTTTGGTTAAACATATTCTTTATCCTGCATTGCAAAAATTGAAAGACGAAGCCGGTGACAAAATTGGTTTACATAAAGCCATTACAGGTGATGTAAGTGCAATTAATTCCATTGAAATGATTGATCAGAATCCCATAGGAAAATCATCAAGAAGTAACCCGGTAACCTATATACAGGCATGGAATTATATAAGGGATCTTTTTGCAGAACAGCCACTAAGTAAAATAAGAGGGTTCCAGGCAAAACATTTTTCATTTAATGTAGATGCCGGCAGGTGCGATGCCTGCAAAGGTGAAGGTGAAAAAGTGGTAGAGATGCAGTTTCTTGCAGATGTACATCTAACATGTGAAGTATGCAATGGAAAAAGATTTAAAGAAGAAGTTCTGGAAGTTCAATACAAAGGCAAAAGCGTTTATGACGTTCTTGAAATGAGTGTTGATGAAGCTTTAGAATTTTTTAAAGATGAAAAATCTTTATTAAATGCAATGAATCCTTTGGGTAGTGTTGGATTGGGATATGTGAAACTGGGGCAGTCTTCAGATACGCTTTCAGGTGGTGAAGCACAGCGTGTAAAGCTGGCTTCTTTTTTAGGCAAAGGAAAAGGGTCAGGAAAAATATTATTCATTTTTGATGAACCAACAACAGGTTTGCATTTTAATGATATAAAAAAATTGCTTGCTTCTTTTAATGCATTAATTGATCAGGGTCATTCTATTATTGTTATAGAACATAATACTGATGTTATACGTTCAGCAGATTGGGTTATAGACCTGGGACCTGAAGCAGGTGCAGATGGTGGTTATTTAGTTTTTGCAGGCAAACCTTCAGACTTAAAAAAAATGAAAACGGGTTATACTGCCCAGTATTTATAAGGATTATTTATAGCGAAATAGGGATAAAATCATCTTAACCTGTCCATACTTTTAATAAGCTTATTGTCTTTCCATATGCCCCGTGCTGCTAATATGTAAAATACAAGTACACCAAAATGAAGAAGACAAGTGATAGCAAAATTTCCTGAAGCAAAATAATTTGTTTCTGCAAAATACATGATCAGCAGAAGTACAGTAATAAAGATTCCGAGGTAACACAACCTTAATTGCAATTTCCTGTTTTCAAATAAAAAAATATTTATTAATGCAATGGCAGCGGATGCAGCAGTTAATATGCTTAACCAAATATTTGATTTGGCATTCAAATCCATGAATGCAGTAAAATTATTCAGTTCATCTATAATTCTGTCACCGCTATAAAATGGTAAGCTAAAAGTAATAACTGCAAAAACAGCTGCAAGTAAAAGCCAGATACTTTGAATTCTTTGTAACATATTGTTTTGGTTTTAATCCAGTTCAGGGTATAAAGGATATTGACCCATAAGATCTTTTACTTCTCCCTGCACTTTTTCTAAAATAGTTGAACTATCAATATCCATTAATATTCTGTCAATCAAATCTACAACAGTTTCCATATCATTTTCTTTCATACCGCGTGTTGTAATAGCGGGTACACCCACCCTGATCCCTGATGTAACAAAAGGGCTTTTATCATCGTAGGGAACTGCATTTTTATTTAAAGTTATATGTGCTTTATCTAAAGTTTCCTGTGCTTTTTTACCACTAATATTTTTATTTCTTAAATCAATAAGCATAAGATGATTATCAGTTCCACCACTGATTATATGATAATCCTTTTTTACAAAAGCTGTAGCCATTGCCTGCGCATTTTGTAAAACCTGTTTTGAATATATTGTAAAATCATCGGTAAGTATTTCTCCAAAAGCAATAGCCTTGGCAGCAATTACGTGCTCCAGGGGTCCGCCCTGTGTACCTGGGAACACAGCCATATCAATCAGATTACTCATCATTCTGGCATTACCTTTCATATCTTTTAATCCAAAGGGGTTTTCAAAATCTTTTCCCATCAGGATTATACCACCACGGGGACCTCTTAATGTTTTATGCGTTGTTGATGTTACAAAATGACAATATTCGAAAGGAGAATCTAAAAGTTCTGTTGCTATTAAACCTGCGGGGTGTGCAATATCAGCCATTACAAAGGCACCTGCTCCATCGGCTATAGTTCTTATTCTTTTATAATCCCATTCCCTGCTATAAGCTGATGCACCACATATAATTAATTTCGGTTTTTCCTTTTCTGCCACTTCCTCCATTTGCTTATAATTCACCAATCCTGTTTCTTTCTCTACACCATAAAAATGGGCATCATACAATTTACCACTGAAGTTGACCGGTGAGCCGTGGGTAAGATGCCCACCCATACTTAAATCAAGACCCAAAATTTTATCACCGGGTTTTAATATGGCAAGCATTAATGCAGCATTTGCCTGTGCACCGCTATGAGGCTGCACATTCGCATAATCACATTTAAAAACCTGTTTGATACGGTCAATGGCTAATTGTTCTGTTTCATCAACAAATTCACAGCCACCATAATATCTTCTGCCAGGGTAACCTTCTGCATATTTATTTGTCATTACATTACCCATTGCCTGCATTACCTGCAGCGAGGTAAAATTTTCAGAAGCAATAAGTTCAATTCCTGTTCTTTGTCTTTCCAACTCTTTTTTAATAATATCAAAAACCTCTTTATCTTTTTGCATGCTTATGTTTATTATGAATTATGCAGGAGATTGAGCTTCTGCATTAACAAGTATGAGTTTAAAGTTTAATTTATAAAATTATCTTAGCAAAAATAAGTGCTGAAACTTTCTATAACGGTTATTAATTTATTTTGTTAGAAAGGAAATGACGTATTTTTGGCGCTTGTTTTTTCAATAGTTGTGAAAACATTGTTCATGATGGGATTAATAATAATACCAACCCATCAAAACATTTTTGAATGAAAGCAATTATTCCAGTAGCAGGAGCCGGAACCAAACTCAGACCACATACATATACGCAACCAAAAGCTTTAATACCGCTTGCAGGTAAAACAGTTTTAAGCATTATTGTAGATCAGCTAAAAAATGCGGGGATAAAGGAATTCATTTTTATTGTAGGTTACCTGGGCGAGAAAATACAGGATTATATAAAGATTAATTACCTGAACCTTCAGGCTCATTTTGTGCATCAGAATGACAGGCAGGGAATTGGTCATGCTCTGAAACTGACTAAGAACATAGTAAATGGTGACGAGATATTTATAGTATTGGGTGATACAATATGTGAATATGATATTGATGCTGTTATCAAAAGTCCTTACTCTATGATAGGATTAAAAAAAGTTGATGATCCAAGAAATTTTGGTGTTGCAGAATTAGATCCTGACTGTTTTGCTACTCATGTAGTTGAAAAACCACAAATTCCCAAATCAAACCAGGCATTAGTTGGAGTGTACAAAATAAAAGAATCTGATCTACTTTTTGAATGCCTTGAGAGTAACATTAAACAAGGTTTGCGCACGCATGGAGAATATAATATTACTGATGCACTTGACTGCATGATAAAAAAGGGTTCAAAGATTCAATCTTTTAAAGTAGACAGTTGGTTTGATTGTGGTAAAAGAGAAACCCTGCTTGAATCAAATGTTACATTATTAAAAAAATTCGGAGGCAGTATTATATCATCACAGGCTTATGAAAATACTGTTATCATCCAACCGGTCCGTATTGGTAAAGGATGTCATATTCAAAATTCAATTATTGGACCTAATGTAACAATTGGGGAAAACACTACTATTGATTCTTCTATCATTAAAAATTCCATCATTGGTTCTTATTCTAACTTGTTTGATATAGTCCTGGATTATTCCATTATAGGAAGTGACACAGGAATAAGAGGTGAAACAAGAACTTTAAATATTGGTGATAATACGGATATTGATCTTGGTTAAATAACCTTTACATATATTATCTTCTTTATCATGTTCTAAAGTATAATCTGCATATTTGCTTTCTCATAAATCATCATGTTTCACAATAGGATTACAGATCTCTTTCAAATTAAATATCCAATCATTCAGGCCGGAATGGTCTGGGCCAGTGGCTGGCGTTTAGCCAGTGCTGTTAGTAATGCCGGCGGGTTAGGCATAATAGGAGCCGGAAGCATGTATCCTGAAACTTTAAAAGAGCATATACAAAAATGTAAAGCTGCAACAAATAATTCTTTTGCTGTAAATGTTCCTCTTTTATATCCAGACCTGGATAAGCACATTCAAATACTAATTGAAGAAGGTGTAAAGATTGTATTCACTTCCGCAGGCAATCCTAAAAAATGGACAGGACATTTAAAAGAGCACAGAATAACTGTTGTACATGTAATAAGCAGCAGCAAATTTGGATTAAAAGCGCAGGAAGCAGGTTGTGATGCAGTGGTTGCAGAAGGTTTTGAAGCGGGTGGACATAACGGCAGGGAAGAAACTACAACCATGGTATTGGTTCCGGCAGTAACAAATAAAGTTACCATACCTGTAATTGCGGCTGGAGGCATTGCAACAGGAAGACAAATGCTTGCCGCTATGGTATTGGGTGCAGAGGGAGTTCAGGTCGGAAGCCGTTTTGTTGCCAGTGAAGAAGCTTCATCGCATATTAAATTTAAAAAGGCTGTTATTGATGCAGCGGAAGGTGGAACGCAATTGTCATTGAAGAAGCTGACACCTGTAAGGCTTTTAAAAAATAAATTTTTTGAAAAAGTAGAGGAAGCAGAAAAACGCGGTGCCACCGAGGAAGAATTGAGATTGATATTAGGGAGGGCAAGATCCAAAACGGGAATGTTTGAAGGCAACCTTGATGAGGGCGAACTGGAGATAGGGCAGGTGAGTGCAATTGTAGATGAGATTTTACCTGCTGTCAGGATTGTTGAAAATATTTGGCAGGAATTTGAAAATGCTTTACTGCAACCAATTAAATAAAATATATTTACTACTTAATACTGCTCCTGATCTAAATTATTATATATGAAGATTAAAATTCTTTCCATCCTTTCTTTCCTGATCATAATATCTTGTACAGCTAAGGCAAATGCAGGTAAAGGTGAGCATCTTAAAAAGAAAGAAATTGTTGGTTCTGTTT
>JACDAZ010000037.1 GCA_013695175.1 Flavisolibacter sp.
AACATTTTCAATTGATTTTTTCATATGGATCATCAGCTTCCATACCTACCAATTCCCCGAAAGAAAGTATTGATATTAGCAGGAACAGATATTTTGAAAAATTTATCGGAACCTGCATATAGTGCGTTTAATAAAATATTATTACCATAGTGTAAATTAAAATCACCATTACAACATTTTGGCGCTTAATGCTTATCTATTTTTAGTTGTATAAATTTTTTTATAAAAATAACAGTGAAGTAATTGTCATTAAGTTTTTCTAATATTTAAGTTGTTGCTCAGGGGCTGCTCATATATCTGCAATTGATCTTTCACGTAACATAAAGACAATTGACCAATATTTTCATTATAATGGTCAAAATTCGTAAATTTGCGTATGAATCGCGTTGTTGCCCTTACTTGGAAGGACGGACGGAAAAATGCAGTCGAGATCTTTTCGAATTTGAAAATTTTGAGTGCTACTTATCCACTTTATAACTATAACACCCTCAATAATTATCTATCAAAAGCGAAAATGGCATATGAGAATGAGCAAGTTCGCATCGAGCGGGTGGTAGTGCAAAAAAAGTCTTTTCCCATCCGAAAAATGGCCATGATTGTCACACGTGTCAAGATGCGAGAACATGATGAAACGGCAAAGGATACAGACTTTTGGCTCTCAAGACCAGCGGCTGAGCGTCTTGAAGCAGTTACACGTCTAAGTGGTATGCTGAAAATGCGGAAAAACGAACGAATGGATAAAACTCATGTTGTCAAACGAAAATTGTAAAGATGCTATTGGAAAAAGATTTTGTCGACTTTGTCAACCTGCTAAACAAATTTGAAGTGGATTACATGGTGGTTGGCGGATACGCCCTGGCTTTCCACGGAGAGCCCCGTACGACAGGTGATATGGATATCTGGATTGACTGTACGGCGGCCAATGCCGGTAAATTGGTCCGGGTCATTCAGAATTTTGGTATGGGGGGACTGGGCCTAACAGAAAAGGACTTTTTGGAACCTGGCATCATCACCCAAATAGGATATCCACCATTAAGAATCGATATCCTTACTGAGATTGATGGATTGCAGTTCAAAGATGCGGTTGAAAATCGGAAGCATTTCAAACAAGGAACAATGAAAATTGCCTTTATTGGCCGTGACGACTTTATTAAAAACAAGGAGGCCGCGGGCCGGAAAAAGGACCTGCAGGATGTGAAGCGGTTAATGTCCAAAACAAGGGCCGAGAAGGCAGCTAAATCAAGGTCGTTTCGAAAGAAAAAAATGTAACGGAATTGAACAATGAGAAACTTAGCGAAAGTCATTCCATGTATACCCTGCACATAATCATTCCTTCAATTATCAGAAAGTAAACCTCGACCTAAGGGCTGTGAAACCTTAGCATTCGTCGTAATGCTTTGTAAAGAATTCTAAAGTGTAAAATCCAATTTGCATTCTTCTTTAACAACCATGATGCTAAACCTGCAACAGATGCCCACACGTCACTTAAAGCCTAATATTCATTTTATTGAACAGCAACTTCATTTCAAAGATTCTTGATTTTTAATACTTCTTTTTGGATAATTAATTTTACATCGAGCTTGACCTGGTGATAATTTTCTATTACTTGCTCAGAAGTTACATTTGATAAAACTGGTATTTCCTTAAATGATTTAATTTCCAGATTAAGTTTTGCTGTATCATTTACAATTTCCGAATGAAAGATTTTTAATTTGATTTTTTCATTCGGATCATCGGCAACCATACCAACAAATTCTCCTGAAGATAGAGTCGATATTTTAGAAGGTGGAATGGCATAATCCAATTGCTTTGACCGGCTTACAGATGTATCATTTCTATTGATAGAAATACTTTCTCTGTCCTGCATTATTTTTCCAAACCTTTCTGAAAGTTGCTTTGCAGTTTCCCCCATAACCTGACCACTGATTATGTTACCTGTAATATTCATGATAACATCTGCCTGTTCTTTGCCGTAATCTTTTTTTAACTGCGAAAAATCCTGAATGCCTAAAGTGGTTGCTACTTTATTACTTCTTGCTGTTGCAATTAAGGAATCAATATGATTAAAAAAAATGGTTGGAAATTCATCAAAGACTAATGAAGACTTTTGCATCCCTTTCTTATTTACCTGCCTCACCAATCTTGAAATATATAAGGATAATACAGCACCATATATTTGTTGTTTCTCCGGGTTATTGCCCATGCAAACAATCTTAGGTTGTTGAGGATTATTAATATCTAGAGTAAAATCGTTGCCTGATAATACCCAGTAAAGCTGAGGAGAGGAAAGCCTTGCCATTCCAATTTTTGCACTTGCAATCTGTCCTTCTAATTGCTCCATGGCATCATTCTGGTAGGCAGTTACAAAAGGATTGACAAGTACTTCTATTTCTGGCTCTGATTTAAGTACTGGAAAGAGCTCATCATATTCTGCCTGCATGAGTTCTATAACATGAGGAAGAGTACAATATTTACCACCATCATGTTTTCGCAAAAACCAAATAACTGCAGTTACAAAATTGATAGGAGATTCCACGAAGAAATCACCTTGTTTATTGATCCATTCTTTATTTAATCCTAACAGTATCGTTCTTGCAGATTCTGAAGCATCTGTTATATCGTACATTTTCAATGGATCCAGTGGATTGCACCTATGTGTTTGTGAAAGCTTATCAAAATTGATTACATGGAATGTAGGAGTTACTTTATAATTTTTTTTGCTTTGCAACATGCAGTTGTAGGCAATCTTAGTCAGGTCATCATATTTAAAATCATAGATGAACATGGAAAAACCTTTTTTGATATGTTGCCTGATTACATGTTGAATAACAAACCATGATTTTCCTGAACCTGGACTTCCAACAACTAATACGCCCCTGAATGGATTAATAATGTTGATAAAGCTTTTTCTGTTC
>JACDAZ010000414.1 GCA_013695175.1 Flavisolibacter sp.
CTTTTGAGGTATACACACTTTCCAGGCGTGCCTCTTCAACCACTCGAGCACCTCTCCAAAATAAATCCTTTATTATCAATAAAACTTTTAAAGGGGGAGCAAAAATACAATAACTACTTTAGATTGAAGACTTCCACTGCATTGGATGTGGTTATTTTAGCAACTTCTTCCACTTCCTTTCCTGTTAAAACAGCTAATTTTTCAACCACATATTTTAAATAACTGCTTTCATTTCGCTTGCCCCTAAATGGTACAGGTGCCAGGTAAGGTGCATCCGTTTCAAGCACAACTTTATCCAAACCAATTTCAGTTATCACTTTTTCTAATCCAGAATTTTTAAAAGTAACCACTCCTCCAATACCCAAATAAAAACCTGATTTTATAATTTCTTTTGCCTGGCTACTATTACCCGAAAAGCAGTGAAATATCCCTTGTAACCCACTGTACTCATTTACAACATCTATGCATTGTTCTATTGAATTACGGGAATGAATCACTATCGGCATCTTCAATTCCAAAGCTAATTCTATCTGTTTTCTAAAAGCTTCATATTGCTTTTCTTCAAAACTCCTGTCCCAGTAAAAATCCAAACCAATTTCACCAACTGCCAAAAAACTTCTTTTCTGTAACCACTCTTTTATAATTTCTAATTCTACCTCATAATCATCCCTAACAGAACATGGATGCAAACCCATCATGCTATCACAAAAATTAAAATCATTATCTACCTGAAGTTGTTTCTCATGGGTTGAGGAATCAATTGCCGGCATAATAATTTTTGAAATTCCTTCCTTAGAAGAAGCTTCAATAATTGAAACTCTATCACTGTCAAATTCAGGTAAATATATGTGGGCATGCGTATCGATCAATTCCATTAAAATCTTTTAGTAGTGAAGAAACATCAAGTCCATATAATTTAATGTTTAAACTTTAAATAATAACCTCATTGTCATTGCAAAGGTCTTACATCATTCATTTAAAAAAGGAAAACAAAAAAACTCCGGTAAAGCAATGTCACATCTTCCCCCAATTGATTGTAAACCAATAAATAACACCAGCCTGCTTCTGCAACATTGTTTTGAATCCCACCTTAATTAATAGTATATTTTGAATCAAACTTTCTAAACAAATTATTTCCGTGGATTTAATGGTAATAAAAAGCTTTAAAAAACTGGTTATAAATTACTTTGTGCTAATATAAAAAATGTTATACCTTTAAATCAGTTTTCATAGGGTACGGATTAAAAACGGGCCAGGGTTTCTACCCAGGCCCTAATTATTTATAGACCTCCCGGTTCATTTTTTGCTTTATTTTTTCAAACGTATACCCTCTTTTTTCAAAATTTTCCAGGACTAACGGTAGTGCATACCTTAAATTTTTATACGCTTTTTCACTATCATGAAAAACTATAATAGATCCCGGAACAGAATTCTTTAATACATGCTGAAGACACTGCTCTGGCGTAAAACTATTATCGAAATCTGCACTTAATACATCCCACATTATTATTCGTGCTTCATCACCTAAAGTTTTTCTTATTCCTTCCACGTTACTGCTTCGTATACGTCCATAAGGCGGTCGAAATAAAGATGAAGTTATAAAAGCAGCGGCTTCTTGTATATCCCTTTCATATTGTTGCGCAGATGCTTTCCATGCATTCAAATGATTGTATGTATGATTACCTACACCATGACCTTCTTCTACTATACGTTCATATATGCTCCTGTGCCTTTCTACATTTTTTCCAATACAAAAAAATGTCGCATGAGCGTTGTACTTTTTCAGTTCGTCCATAACCCATGTTGTTATTTCAGGATGTGGCCCATCATCAAAAGTTAAATAAACAGCAGCTTCTTTTTGAGAAAAGTTCCAAATATAGTTTGGAAAGATTTTTTTTAACCACCATGGAGTTTTTATAAAATAACGATGCATCTTTTCAAAGTTAAGCAGCGATTAAGAGGAACTTAAATTAAAAATAACTGCTACTTCTGAAAAACCTGCAAGTGTAAATAAAGGTTCATTAAAAAGCCGCTTAAAAAATATATTACTTTTGCCGCTTATGCAGCAAGAGGTTAGAGTAAGGTTTGCCCCCAGTCCAACAGGTGGTTTACATATAGGAGGTGTAAGAACAGTTTTATATAATTACCTGTTTGCAAAAAAACACAATGGAAAATTTATTTTACGAATAGAAGATACAGATCAATCCCGTTATGTGGCAGGTGCTGAGGAATATATTTATGAAACTTTAAGCTGGTGCGGATTAGTACCGGATGAAAGCCCTAAACACGGAGGCAACTATGGTCCTTACAGGCAAAGTGAACGAAAAGAATTATATAGAAAATATGCAGAACAATTAATTTCAGCAGGGCAGGCATATTATGCTTTTGACACTCCCGAAGATTTAGAGAAAATGAAATTGCGGGTTAAAACGGATGAAAACACCAATCCCCAATATGATCATTCAGTAAGAATGGAAATGAAAAATTCGCTTTCATTACCTGCTTCCGAAGTTGACCAATTGTTATCTGCTAGTACACCTTATGTTATTCGCATAAAAATGCCCGAAAATGAAAATATTACCCTGCATGATATGATTCGGGGTGAAGTACATTTTCATTCGCATATTGCAGATGATAAAGTGTTATTGAAAGCTGATGGTATGCCTACTTACCATTTAGCTGTTGTAGTAGATGATTATTTAATGAAAATAACACATGCTTTTCGTGGTGAAGAGTGGTTACCCAGTGCACCCGTACATATTTTATTGTGGAGATATTTATTTGGAGAAGATGCCATGCCTGAATGGGCACATTTTCCCTTAATACTTGGCCCATCAGGTAAATTAAGTAAACGTGACGGAGCTAAATATGGTTTCCCGGTTTTTGCCATGAGCTGGAATGATAAGTCAAAAGGTGAAACAACGGAAGGCTTTAGAGAAAGAGGATTCTTACCCGAAGCTTTAATAAACCTGCTTGCTTTGTTAGGATGGAATGATGGCACTGAAAAAGAAATCTTTACATTGGAAGAATTAATAGATAGCTTTTCAATTGAAAAAGTTCATAAAGGAGGAGCCAAATTTGATTTCGACAAAGCAAAATGGTTCAACCATGAATGGATTAAAAAACTTTCTGCTGATGATTTAGCTAAAAAAGTTAAAACAGTTATTTCCGGTAAGGGGGTTGCTGTTAAAGATGAAAAACAGCTTTATAAAATTATTTCTTTAGTAAAAGACAGGTGTACTGTACTACCCGATTTTTGGGAGCAAAGTTTTTTCTTTTTTCGGGAACCGGATCAATATGATACTGAAAGCATAAAAGCAAAATGGGGTGAAGACAAAAAAAGATTTTTCGAAAACTTTATAAAAGAACTTGGAGCCATTCCTGAATGGGGAAGTGCATTTATAGAAAGTGCATTTAAAAATTTAGCTGCTGTTTGTAATATTAAACCCGGTGAACTGCAATTGCCTTTTCGCATCATGCTGGTTGGTGGCAAATTTGGTCCTCCTGTATTTGATATAGCAGATGTGCTAGGCAAGAAAGAAACTATAGAACGTATTACCAAAGCATTATTGAAATTTGATCAATGAACAGACCTATACGCGTATTAATTGCTAAAGTTGGGTTAGATGGTCATGACCGTGGCGCAAAAGTGATTGCTACTGCTTTAAGAGATGCCGGTATGGAAGTAATTTATACAGGTCTCAGGCAAACACCTGAGATGGTAGTAAATGCTGCCTTGCAGGAAGATGTAGATGCTATAGGAATTAGTATACTTTCAGGTGCACACATGACGGTGTTTCCGAAAGTAGCCGCATTGATGAAGGAAAAAGAAATGGATGATGTATTACTTACCGGTGGTGGAATTATTCCAGAAGATGAAATGCTACAATTACAGGAAAAGGGAGTTGGAAAATTATTTGCACCGGGCACTCCTACAACTGATATTGCAGCTTATATTAAAGATTGGGTTAAGGAACATCGCAGCTTTTAAAAAACAATATAATGTATAGTACACTGATAACTTCTTTAGATGCAGGAATATTAACCATTACTGTTAACAGACCGGATAAACTTAATGCTCTTAATAAAGAAGTGATGGCTGATCTGGATGCTGTTTCATCTGATATGGCAACCAATGAAGAAATAAAAGGAGTTATCCTAACTGGTTCAGGAACGAAAGCTTTTGTTGCAGGTGCAGATATATCTGAATTTATTGACCTTACAAGAGGCGAAGGATTGGACCTTGCAAGAAGGGGACAGGAAATTTTTTTCAAATTTGAAAATTCTTCAAAGCCGGTAATTGCTGCAGTGAATGGTTTTGCCTTAGGTGGCGGTTGTGAACTTGCAATGGCCTGTCATTTTAGAATTGCATCGGAGAATGCCAAATTTGGACAACCGGAAGTTAACCTTGGGCTGATACCCGGTTATGGTGGTACGCAACGTTTAGTACAATTAATAGGTAAAGGACGTACATTGGAACTGTTGATGACAGGCAATATGATAGATGCGCAAACAGCGTTACAATATGGATTGGTAAATCATGTTGTTACCCTGGAAGAACTGATTACAAAAGCAAGATCTATAATGGATGTCATATTATCAAAAGCACCTTTTGCTATTGGTAAATGTATAGCTGCAGCCAATGCGGTTTATGATAATGAAAAAATGGGTTATGAAGTGGAACTGGAAGCTTTTGGAGATTGCTTTGGAACAGAAGACAAAAAAGAAGGCACTTCTGCTTTTCTTGAAAAAAGAAAACCCGTTTTCAAAGGAAATTAATTGTTCTGAGGAAAGATCCTGATTGTCTTTACATATCTGATTTTGTAATAGTCACCTAACTCAGTTATAGTGACTCCATAGGCTTTCCCCGATGTAGAATGAATAAAATTTATTTTTCCCTTATTATTTTCTACTACAATACCCATATGACCAACATGTTTTTCCATTGGATTGGTACCGGTAAATAAAACAAGATCTCCCGGCTTTGACTGCTCTTCGGGTACATGCTGACCTACATCGGTAAAGTCAACTGAAGAACGCGGTACTGCTATATTAAAATGATTAAAAACATAGGTTATGAATCCGGAGCAATCAAAACCATTTGCAGGATTTGTTGATCCCCATAAATAAGGAATGCCAATTAACGTTTTAGCGAATGCTATTAATTCTGCAGGATTAGTAGTGCCGGTATTTACGACATGTGATGGTGTAATAACGGGTAGATTCGGAAGTTGAGTATTATCTATTATAGCAGTATCGGCTAAATTCAAAATAGTATCTTTTGCCTGTAAGGTATCACCAACAGAAAAAGAACTAACTATTCCATCATTATTTGCAGGAACACTCCAATGGCAGGATAATATAAAAAAACTGCCTAAGAAAAATATAATATTTCCAGGAAAGCGATTCATATTCTATTAATAACAAAAACGGAACCAACCTCATAAAGTTCAGTAAAGGGGAAACGTATATTTGTGCCCATAAAATAAAAATCATGGATTACAGGATTGAGAAAGATACCATGGGGGAAGTAAAAGTACCTGCCGATGCTGTTTATGGTGCTCAAACCCAAAGGAGTATAGATAATTTTAAGATAGCACAGGACATTAATAAAATGCCCATTGAAATAATACGTGCTTTTGCTTACCTGAAGAAAGCTGCTGCTATAACTAATTCTGAAGCAGGTGTTTTACCCGCTGAAAAAAAAGATCTTATATCGCTTGCCTGCGATGAAATTTTAGAAGGAAAATTAGATGAATATTTTCCTTTAGTGGTTTGGCAAACAGGCAGCGGAACACAAAGCAATATGAATGTAAATGAAGTTATTGCTTATCGTGCGCATGTCATTAATGGGGGTAAGTTAACAGATAAAGAAAAAATTCTTCATCCTAATGATGATGTTAATAAATCACAATCATCCAATGATACTTTTCCTACAGCTATGCACATAGCAGCTTATAAAATTTTAGTAGAACTCACTATACCGGGAATTGAAAAATTAAGGGATACACTGGCAGAAAAAAGTAAGCAATTCATGAATGTGGTTAAGATTGGCCGTACCCATTTTATGGATGCTACACCACTAACTGTTGGACAGGAATTCAGTGGTTATGTAAGCCAGTTAAATCATGGAATAAAAGCATTAAAAAATACATTGCCCCATTTATCAGAACTTGCTTTAGGCGGCACTGCGGTTGGCACAGGTATTAATACACCAGAAGGTTATTCGGAAAACGTTGCTCAGCACATTGCTACACTAACAGGACTTCCCTTTGTAACTGCAGAAAATAAATTTGAAGCGCTTGCAGCACATGACGCTATTGTTGAAAGCCATGGTGCATTAAAAACAGTAGCAGCCAGTTTAATGAAAATTGCAAATGATATCCGCATTTTATCATCAGGACCGCGTTCCGGAATTGGAGAAATATTTATACCTGACAATGAACCCGGATCTTCCATTATGCCCGGTAAAGTTAATCCTACTCAATGCGAAGCATTGACCATGATAGCAGCACAAGTTTTAGGAAATGATGTTTCAATTAATATAGGTGGGTCAATGGGACATTTTGAACTGAATGTTTTTAAACCTATGATGATCTATAACTTTTTGCACAGTGCACGTTTAATCGGTGATGGTTGTGTAAGCTTTAATGATAAATGTGCTATTGGTATTAAACCTATTGAAGAAAACATTAAAAAGCACCTTGATAATTCTTTAATGCTGGTAACCGCATTAAATACCAAAATAGGATACTATAAAGCAGCAGAAATAGCACAAAAGGCACATAAAGAAGGAACTACATTAAAAGAAATGGCTGTTAAATTAGGGTATGTAACGCCGGAAGAGTTTGATGAATGGGTAATCCCCGGGAATATGGTAGGTAAATTAAATTAATTATTAAAGAGGTGGGGTTTTTCTCTTTTTGATGCGCTTGCAAAGCAGAAACATTTATTATACTTTAACAGGAGCGTATGTGAATACATCTGCTAATCCAAATCCAATGACTATGAAAAAGCTAATTCAAACCCTATCCATTCCTGAACCTGATTTAAATGGTAACCAGGAGCAGAAACAGGTTTTACCCTCCTTTAGTACACATTTAACCATAGCCAGTATAAATTACAAAGAGAACCGGCTATCGCCATTTAAATCATTATTCAGGATAAGTGCTTTAGTACAGGATCAACAAAACTGGAATGAAGAATGGTTCGGGCAATATGAGTAATTACATTACCTGTGCACGATCACTTGTTTCTGTTGATGTTTCTACAGTAGGATGTGTTTCTTCTTCGTGTTCTTTTCGTAAAAATCTTTTTTGAAAAATCAATAAAGTAATAACTCCAATAGATATAGAGGCATCAGCAATATTGAAAATAGGGCTGAAGAATTCAAATTCCCTGCCTCCTAAACCCGGAAACCATTCAGGATAAGTGGTTCTTACAATGGGGAAATATAACATATCTACTACATGCCCATATAATAAGCCTGCATAACCTTTATCCGGCATAAACGTAGCAACAGTGTTATAATCAGTCGCTGAAAAAATTAATCCATAAAACATACTGTCAATAAGATTTCCTAATGCACCTGCATAAATTAATGAAGCACAAACAATAAATCCGGTAGTATATTTCTCTCTAATAATTTTTACCAGGTACCATGTTCCGAAAATAACAGCTACCAATCTAAATAAGGTCAGGAACATTTTACCCCAATCGCCTCCAAATTTCCAACCCCAGGCCATGCCTTCATTTTCAATAAAATAAAGCCTGAACCACTCCAGTCCTAAAACATTGGTTACATGCCCAAATGGAAAAGTTGTTTTGATCCAAAATTTTAAAGTCTGGTCAGCAATAATGATAGCCGCAATTAATAAAAAAGAAGAGCGAAGCCTCACATAAAAATTTTAAGTGGACAAAGATAAGGGTTGAAACTGCTCACTATAACTTTAGCAAAAGTGGGTTTAACAAACAGGTTATCCTGGTAGCGGATATTTGTTAAACAGGTGTTCTTATTCCTGGTAATAAATTCTTTTAACACGTTGTGAAACTGATGTCATTAGTTCATAAGGGATAGTATTAGCCCAGGCAGCAACTTCGGCAACAGGTAAACTTTCACCAAATACAAATACTTCATCTCCGTCCTTTACACCTTCAATACCAGTTATATTTATCATGGTCATATCCATGCATACAGAACCTACTACCGGTGCCAGTTTTCCATTTATTAACATTTTACCAGTACCATTGCTAAATATTCTTGAATAACCATCTGCATACCCAATACGCACAGTAGCTATGACAGTATCTTCTTTTAATACACCTGTACGGTTATAACTAACGGTATCCCCCGCATGCAAGTTTCTTATTTGTGCTATAGTTGATCGTAAAGTAGCTACAGGTTGTAGATTTAATTTTTTTGTTTCAATTTCAACACCATATAAACCTATTCCTAGTCTTACCATATCCATATGTAATTGAGGATGCCTTATGATAGCTGCAGAATTAGAGATGTGTTTTAAAAATGGATAAGAAGCTATTTGTTGTAAAATTTCTATTGCTTGTGAAAATACCGATGCCTGCTGTATCGTAAAATCATCTTGCGCAGCATCTTCACTGGCAACTAAATGTGAAAACACAGACTGAATTTTAAATGTCCCCCCTTCTTTAAAATGATCTTTCAATAAGTTACAATCATGTAAAGTGAACCCAAGCCTGTTCATTCCTGTTTCAATTTCTAAATGAACAGGGTAGCCCTGAATACCTTGTTGATTTAGAAAGCCTTCAAATTTCCTTAATAGAAATAATGAATAAAGTACAGGCTGCAAGTTGTGGTTGATGATATTGAGAAAGGAACTTTCTTCAGCATTCATTACCATAACAGGAATGGAAACACCTGCTTCTTTTAATGCTACACCTTCATCGGCATATGCCACACCCAGGTAATCTATATTATTAAACTGCAAAATATTGGCAATTTCAGCCCCACCACTACCATATGAAAAAGCTTTTACCATGGCCATTATTTTGGTAGCAGGCTTTAGCAGTTTCCTGTATTCTTTTAAATTATGTGCAATGGCATTTAAATCTATCTGCAATAAAGTTTGGTGCACTTTTGTTTCCAGCATTTGTACAATCTTCTCAAATTGAAACTGCCGTGCTCCCTTTACTAATATTATTTCATTTACAAAATCTGATTGCTTGAAGTTTTTGATAAAATCTTCTGTAGAATAAAAATTATTTACTTCAACAGCCGGAGGCAACAGCGCAGGCAAATGTGAAGAGATGGATTTGCCAACTGCTATTACTTTTTCAACTTTGTTTTGAATAATATGATGTGCAATCAGTTCATATAACTTTTCATCAGGCTTTCCTGTCTCAACAAAGTCAGATAAAATAATAGTACGTTTTTGACCAGTATGTTGTTGCAATAAAAAATGCAATGCAATTTGTAAAGACGTAAGATCTGCGCTATAACTATCATTAATAATTGTACAATGATTAATGCCGCTACCCAGCTGAAGCCGCATATCCACTGTATGTAAACTTGCGAACCTGTCATTTATAGTTTGCTCGTTGTATTCAAAGTATAACATTACACACCAGCAATTAATAGCATTTTCAATGGAAGCTTCATCTATAAATGGTATAACCACAGATGTGGGATAGAAAAGAAAACTTCCATGAATGATTGTTGAAGAAGTGGAGGATTCAATTGAAATTATTTGCAGGTTATTAGAATCGGCTTTACCCCAGGTAAACTTTTTATCTCGGGGTAAAGAATCTAAAAACTTATCCTGCCCAATAACAATATCAGAATTTTGAAACAGCTTTATTTTTTCCCTGAGTTTTTCATCTTGAGAAGGAAACCCTTCATCGTGTGCCTGACCCAGGTTAGTGAACACACCTATAGTAGGTTTGATGATCTTCTCCAGCGAATCCATCTCTCCAGCCTTTGATATACCTGCTTCTATAATTGCAAGTTCGTGAGTAGAGTTTATTTGCCAGACACTTAAAGGAACTCCCAATTGAGAATTAAAGCTTTTTGGACTTCTTACAATAGCATGATCATCCTGTAATAGCTGGTAAAGCCATTCTTTTACAATGGTTTTACCATTACTGCCTGTTATTGAAATAACAGGTATATTAAAATTATTTCTATGGTTAGCTGCTAGCTGATGTAAAGCTTTTAAAGTATCTGCAACTTTAATGATATTACAATCAACAAAATCTGATTTTACTTCTTTATCAACAACAAAATTTCTGATACCTTTTTTAAATGCTTCTTCTATATAATAATGACCATCCCGCTGAAGAGTATGCAAGGCAAAAAATAGTGATCCTTCAGTAGATGTTATCAGCCTGCTGTCATATACTAAATGCTCAATATCAACATCATGTTGCTGCTGAATAAATTTTCCTTTAACAATATTGCATATGGCGTTTATAGTATACACAATAAGGAATTAATCTTTTAAATTTTGAGCTGATATTCTAACCGAATAAAAAATAGACCCAATTAAAGAAGTTGCGATAAACAATAATGAAACTACAACAGGTACTTTAATATGAAAGATTTCAACAAACATTTTTAAACCTATAAAGATGAGAACAATAGCGATTCCCTGCTGCAGGTATTGAAATTTGTTTACTGCTCCTTGTAAGAGAAAAAACAATGCCCTTAATCCTAAAACAGCAAAAATGTTACTGGTATAAATTACCAGTTCTTTATTTTTTGATTCTGTTACTATAGCAAAAACAGCAGGAATACTGTCCACAGCAAAAACTATATCTGTTGTTGCCAGCATGATGATGACCACAAACATATTTGTAAAAAAACGCTTACCATCTTTTTTTACCATCAACTTACCCCCTACATCGTGGTGTATTATTGGTAAAAAGCGATTTAAAAATTTATACACCGGGCTTTTTGCCGGATCAAACTCATCTTCCTGCCTTACCATAAAAATCTTAACTCCGGTATAAACCAGGAAGGCTCCAAATACGTATAGTATCCAATGAAACCGTTCCACTAAAACAACACCGGCCGCAATAAAAATAATTCGAAAGACAATGGCTAAAATAATTCCTATAAACAAGGCCCTGGCAACATGATCTTTTCTAATTGCAAAAAAGGAAAAAATTAATATAAAAACAAAGATGTTATCAATACTTAAACTTTTTTCCATCAGGTAAGCGGCAAGGTATTCCATTGCTGCCTTCTCGCCTTCCATCCACCACATAAATGCACCAAATGCAAGTGATATTAAAACCCAAAATAAAGATTGGTAGAGAGCAGTGCGGATGCTGACATTTGTAGATTTTTTACTAAAAACACCAAGATCAAAAATGAGAGATATAATAACTACAATCCCAAATACAAGATAAGTAGTTTGATCAATTGTCATTTAAACCAACAATATTAATTGTAAAGATACTGCCTGTTTAAACTGCATATTTCCTTTTACGCAGGTATTGATAAATAAAGCCAAAAATGATCACTATTAAAATGGGAAGGGCAATATTTATGAGTTGCCAGGTTGTCTTCTGTTCATTTACTTTTTTACTATCCAGCAACCTAAGTACTATTTCTTTATTTCTGGTTTGTATAATATCAGGGTTGCTTAAAAGATACTCAAGACAATTAATTAAAAATTGCCTGTTGGCAAACTGGTATTCATACTGAGTACCTGCAGTAAATAAATTCATCCCTAATGGTAAAGGTCCATATTGAGTTGATACGTCGTTTAACACAATATCACCGTCAGCAACTATGATGATCTTATTATCTTCAGATACATCTTTAAATGGAAACCCCGCGGCATTTAAACTATCCATTGTTGTTTTTGAAACACGTGCGTTATATAAGGAAGTAAATTTGCCTTCCTCTTACACTGCTGCCGGTATAGTATTTTCTCTAAAGGCTGCATCTTCCGGTGTATTGCGGTTTTCATTTAAACTTATTAAAACGGGAGTCTTTAACACTCTTGAATTGGATGAAGAGGAAAGCAAAACTGTTTTACGCAAGCCTTCGCCACCAACTGTATCTATGGAATTGACAAACCTCCCGGAAACCAAACCGAGGTTTTTATTTATGAGGTGGTTTTCTTTTGACTCAAAAAGCGGGTAATAATTCCAGTGTAAAAATTCATATTGCGGATTGGTTGCATCTCCACCCACAGCAAAAGGCATAAAATCCGATTGCAGGTCCATGATCAGATCAGGATTAATTCGAACACCGTACCTGAAGAGCAGATCATCCAAATTTAAACCTCTGTCAAATGCAATGGTTTCTGTTTTATACCTCAGGCTGTCCTGTTCAGCATATAAACCATCAATAAACCATAACAACTTGCCGCCGCGCATTACAAATTGATCTATTGCTAATTTTTGTGCGTCATTAAAAGGCACAGATGGTTTTACAACAATCAATGCTTTAAAAGTGTCAGGAATAACTTTGTTATTATTAAGATTGAGCAGGAATGGTGTATAGTTTTCCCGCAAGACTTCAATCATGGAATACGTATTTGCCTGTGTAGGTTCACCATTACCCATTGAATAAGCAATTAAAGGCTTTGTAGTTTTATTTAGATCATCAAATGCTTTGGTGAAATTGTATTCCATCATGGCTTCAGCATTATTCATTTCAGAATGTGAAATAACACGCCTGCCACCACTGTAAAGATTTACAATTGTTGAACTGTTGCTGTTGCTAATTATTGCAACAGGATATACCAGTTTGTTTTCCTGTCCCGATTTTACCTGTACGGTTAAGTTAATCGGGCTTACACCCAATGAAACTAATGTATCAGCATATGTTATACCGGTGCCGGGTATTTCATCTTCCGGCGAAATAAATCGATAACTGATTCTGCTGCTGTTTTCTTCTTTTATAGTTTGTAAAAATTCCTGGGTAGTTGTAGCCAGTTTTCTAAAACCAGCAGGAAATTCTCCTTTCAAAAATACATCTATCTGTACCGGGTCTTCTAAATTCTTTACAAGATTCACTGTGGCTTTATTGAGAGAATATCTCTTATCCTCAGTTAGATCAAAACGGAAATGAACCTGCGAAGCCAGCCAATTGACAATTATTAAAACCACAATAGCAACTGCTAAAAAAAACGCACTGTTTTTCATTTTATTCATCTATCGTTTCTTCAGGTTTTGTTGAGTAAGCAACAGGAAAAAAAAGATAAGGCTTAAAAAATAAATAATATCTCTTGTATCAATAACACCGCGACTGATATTTTGATAATGCAGGTCTATCCCTAAAAGTTCTATAAAATAATCCAGTCCGCCTGACAAACCGGCTAATTGACTAATAGCATTAAATCCATAATAAAGGAATACGCACACAATTACACTGATGATAAATGCAACAACAGCATTATTGGTAAAGCTGCTCATGCATATTCCAATAGACGTAAAAACAGCAGCTAAAAAAAACAATCCCAGGTAAGAGCCAGCGGCAGCACCGGAATCTATACCCGAAGTGGATGACAGTGCATTTACAGAAAAGAAATAAACGATTGTTGGAAATAAAGCAATAACTGCAATTAATAAACTCCCGAAAAACTTACCTGCTGTTATATGCCATGAACTTAAAGGCCTGGTTCTCAAAATTTCAAATGTTCCCGTTCTGAATTCTTCAGAAAAACTACGCATAGTTATGGCAGGTACAAGAAAAATTAAAACCCATGGCGCAAGGGAGAAAAAACTTTCCAAAGTGGCATAGCCATACTCCAGGATATTATCACGGAAAACAAAAAGTACTAATCCGTTTACTAAAAGAAAAACAACAATAGCAATATATCCTGTAAGGCTGCTGAAATACTGAGCTAATTCTTTCTTACAAATCGACCACATTATGCAGCGCAAAATAATTAAATGATTGTTGTTATAGGCATAAAATAAAAAATCCCACCAAAAGTGGGATTGTATTGTGAATTATTAAATTAAACTGCAAAACTTTCTCCGCAGGCACAGGTGCGGCTGGCATTAGGATTTTTAAAATAAAATCCCTTTCCATTTAATCCTTCTGAAAAGTCAAGTTCTGTATTAACCAGGTATAAAAAACTTTTAAGATCTGTAACCACTTTCACACCATTATGCTCAAACACCTGGTCCATTGGCTTTGAAACATTATCAAAGTCCATTTTATAACTTAAACCGGAACATCCACCACCTACCACACTTACACGTAAAAAATATGAAGGATCATCGATGCCTTGTTCCTGCATCAATTGAGATACTTTTTCTTTAGCTTTTTCTGTAACGTAAATTGAATTTTCAGAAGTTACCATACAACAAATTTAAAAAACTTCATCCTGAATAAGATGTTTAAAAATTCTAAATCTGTTTTTTAACTTATTTGCCAAATTAAATCATCTCCTTTTTATACATATCCCAGAGAGGGCTCATTTCTCTCATAGTTTTTACAGAAGATTTTACTTTTTCAATGGTAAAATCAATTTCTTCTTCAGTAGTAAACCTGCCCAGACTAAATCTTAACGATCCATGCGCCAGGTCATCATCCCAACCCAAAGCCTTGAGTACGTAAGATGGTTCTAATGAAGCGGATGTACAGGCGGAGCCGGATGATATAGCGATTTCTTTATTTAAAGTCATCATCAAAGCATCGCTCTCTACATATTTGAAAGCTAAATTGGTTACATGAGGTAATCGTTGTTTTATACTTCCATTCAAATGTGTTTCCTCAAGTTCCAAAAGCGATATCTCAAGTTTATCTCTCAATTTTTTTAATCTTATTGCTTCTTTATCCATTTCCCTCCATGATATTTCAGATGCTTTACCAAAACCAACAATACCCGGAACATTTAAAGTACCACTTCTCATTCCTCTTTCATGACCCCCACCATCTATTTGTGCCACTATTTTTACACGTGGATTTCTCCTTCGCACATATAAAGCACCTACTCCTTTTGGTCCATACATTTTATGGGCCGTCATTGCCAAAAGGTCAATATTATCTTTTTGAACATCAACAGGTATTTTTCCAACTGCCTGTGTAGCATCTGTAAAAAATAGAATATTATGTTTTTTTGCTAAGGCACCTATTTCGGCTACAGGCATTATAGTTCCAATTTCATTATTGGCATACATTACAGCAATTAAAATAGTATTGGGTCGTATGGAAGCTTCCAGCTCCGGGATGTCAATGATTCCGTTATTCTTTACTGGCAAAAAAGTGATTTCAGCACCTTTTTTTTCCAGGTGTTTGCAGGTATCCAATACTGCTTTATGTTCAATATTAGTTGTAATAACATGATTGCCTTTTAATGCATATGCTTCAAAAACACCTTTTATAGCAAGGTTACCTGCTTCTGTGGCACCGGAAGTGAATATGATTTCTTTGGGAGAAGCACCAATAATTTCTGCAACCTGTTCTCTTGCTCTTTCTACAGCTTCTTCTGCCTTCCAGCCAAAAGAGTGGTTGCGGGAGGCCGCATTACCAAAATCTTGCGTAAAATAAGGCAGCATTGTTTCTACAACACGTGGGTCACAAGGTGTAGTAGCATTATAATCTAAGTAAACGGGAAGTTTCAACATGGTATTACCTCTTCAAAATTACCTTAATTGAGGTTGATAAGGATGCATTAGAACTATTGCCTTTATTTTTATATTCTATAAACCCTTAGCATGAACAAAGTTGAACACATAGGAATAGCTGTAAGATCATTGGCTGATTCAATCCCTTTATATGAAAAACTTTTAAACACAACCTGCTATAAAACAGAAGAAGTAACAACAGAAGAAGTAAATACTGCTTTTTTTAAAAAAGGAGAAACTAAAATTGAATTATTAGAAAGTATTTCAGAAACGGGTGTCATCAATAAATTCATAGAAAAAAAAGGTGAAGGAATTCATCATATTGCTTTTGATGTAACTGATATAGAATTTGAAATGAACCGGTTGAAACAGGAAGGCTTTGTATTGCTTAGCGATACACCCAAACAAGGAGCCGAAAATAAGCTGGTTTGCTTCTTGCATCCAAAATCTACCAATGGAGTGCTTGTGGAATTGTGCCAGGAAAAAAAGGGTTAGTACCTCTTAATTTTTAATTCTTAAATATTTTAATATGCTACCTAAGCTGATTGTATCCCCATTTGTTTTATTCATAGCTGTTATTATTGGTTTAAGCAGTTTCAACTTATCGTGTAGCACAAATAAAGTAGCTTCAGCGCCACATGCCTCAAAAACCAAGGCAGATGAATTGTTTACTAAATACAATCTTGACCAGATAAAACTTCCTCCTGGTTTTAAAATAAGTGTTTTTGCAGAAGTGCCCAATGCAAGAAGTATGACATGGGGCAGCAATGGAACTTTATTTGTTGGAAACCGTTCAGGCGATAAAGTATTTGCCGTGGTTGACAGAGACAAAAATGGAGTAGCCGATGAAGTTCATACCATTGCTTCCGGATTAAACTCACCAAATGGTGTGGCTTTTAGAAATGGCAGTTTGTATGTTGCAGAAATAAGCAGGATCATAAGATTTGATGATATAGAAAATAAACTGACAAATCCACCTGCACCGGTTGTTGTTTATGATAAGCTACCAACAGACAGGCATCACGGCTGGAAGTTTATAGCTTTCGGGCCTGATGATAAATTATATGTACCTGTTGGTGCACCCTGTAATATTTGCGAAAGAGATAATGATGTTTATTCAACCATCACACGTATGAATGCAGATGGATCGGGTTTTGAAATTTTTTCTCATGGTATAAGAAACACTGTTGGTTTTGACTGGCATCCACAAACAAAAGAACTTTGGTTTACTGATAATGGTGGTGATAATATGGGCGACGATATTCCGGCTGATGAATTGAATATCGCACCTCAAAAAGGAATGCATTTCGGGTTTCCATATTGTCACCAGGGAGATATCCTGGATAAAAACCATGACTCTGGAAAATCCTGTGCTGATTATGTGGCACCAGCCATAAAACTTGGACCTCATGTGGCAGCACTAGGTATGCGGTTTTATACCGGAAACATGTTTTTACCAGAATACAAAAACCAGATTTTTATTGCGGAACATGGTAGCTGGAACCGAAGTACGCCTATTGGTTATAGAATTATGTTGGTAAATGTAGAAAACAATAAACCGACACGGTATATTCCATTTGCTACAGGATGGTTGCAAAGCAATGGTAATAAAACAGGCAGACCTGTTGATATAGAAATTGCTGCTGATGGAGCTTTACTGGTTAGTGATGATGACAGGGGAGCTATTTACAGAATAACATTTGAAAACTAGCTATTAATCTTTTTCATGTTCCTCTTTAACAATGGAATCAGAATTTATAATTCCTAATTTAGTTACAGCCTGTTGGGCAGCAATTTGAGAAGCATCTTTTTTATTAAAGGCTTTGCCTTCAGCTATAATGCGTCCATTAACTACAGCTGCTACTGTAAACAACCTGCGGCCATTTTCGAGTTGCTCATTAATGGTTTCAAAATCAAGTTGCTTTCCATTTTTATTGGCCCACCCGTATAACCTGTTTTTGTGGTTGATCTCAAGTAACTCCAGGTCGTCCATAAACATATAGGGCATTATAATTCTGTCAGCTACCCATTTAGCAGTTTTTTTATATCCTTTATCAAGGTAAATAGCTCCAACCAATGCCTCTAATGTGTTTCCAAAAATCTGGCTGGTTTTTAAAGATCCGTCTGCTTTATTGTAAACAGTAACTTTTTTTAGGCCCATTTTCACAGCAATTTCATTCAACTGCTGGCGATTAACCATCTTACTACGCATTTCGGTTAAAAAACCTTCTTCTTTATATGGATACCTTTTAAATAAATATTCAGCAACAAGTGAACTAAGAATAGCATCGCCAAGGTATTCCAGCCGCTCATTGTTTTCATCAGTAGTTTCTTTAATGGAGCGGTGTGTGAGTGCTGTTTTATACAGGGAAATATTTCCGGGTGAGTAACCTAAAATTCCCTTCAATTGTTTTTTGAAGGTTGAGCCGGAATGCTTTTTAAAAAACGAGGTCCAAAAATCCACAAATAAAACAGCTTTAATGCTGAAGATTAAGATGCAAACAAAGTAATTTTTGTTGCAAATCTTAAATTAATATAAAACTATTTGAAATTAAGCAGAATATTTTTTAAAAATAACACATGCATTATGACCACCAAAACCAAACGTGTTACTTAAGGCTGCATTTACTGGTCTTTTTTGTGCTTCTCCAAAAGTGAAGTTCAATCTTGGATCCAGTTCCGGATCATCGGTAAAATGATTAATTGTTGGTGGCACAATATCATTTTGAACACTCATAATACAAGCAATTGCTTCAATAACACCGGCCGCTCCAAGGCAATGCCCTGTCATGGATTTGGTAGAACTAATATTTAATTTGTAAGCATGTTCCCCAAAAACTTCAGTTATGGCTTTTACTTCTGCAATGTCGCCGAGTGGAGTTGATGTACCATGTGTATTGATATAATCAATGTCAGTAGGTTGCAATTCTCCATCTTCCAATGCCTGAATCATTACATTTTTAGCACCTAAACCATCTGGATGGGGCGCTGTTATATGATGCGCATCGGCAGTAGCGCCGGCCCCGGCAACCTCACAATAGATTTTTGCACCCCTTGCCAGTGCATGTTCCAGTTCTTCAAAAACTACTACGCCGGCTCCCTCACCCATTACAAATCCATCACGGTCTTTGTCATAAGGCCTGGATGCAGTTTTAGGATTATCATTTCTTTCGCTCAATGCTTTCATAGCATTAAATCCACCAACACCGGCTTCGCTTATTACACTTTCAGAACCACCTGTAATAATAATATTTGCTTTCCCTAACCTGATTAAATTTAATGCTTCCATCATTGCATTTGTTGATGAAGCACAGGCACTGACAACCGCAAAGTTGGGACCCCTAAAACCATGTCGCATGGATATATGACCTGCAGCAATATCCAATATCATTTTTGGTATGAAAAAAGGATTGAAACGCGGTGTGCCATCACCTTTTGCAAAATTGGTAACTTCTTCCTGGAAAGTGATTAATCCCCCGATACCTGATGCAAATACAACTCCTACCCTGTCTGGATTTACATTTTCTTTGGTAATGCCTGCATCCTGAACTGCAAAATCCGATGCTACAAGAGCTGTTTGAGTAAACCTGTCTAATTTTCGTGCTTCTTTGCGGTCAAGAAAGTTTGTGGGATCAAAATTTTTTATTTCGCAGGCAAAACGGGTTTTAAATTTTGATGCATCAAATTGAGTTATAAAATCGCAACCACTGACACCATTTC
>JACDAZ010000070.1 GCA_013695175.1 Flavisolibacter sp.
GTATTAGAAACTTCGTTTTCTTTTGAGGGCAGCAATAAATAGATACTTACTGCTATCAGTATTAAAGAAGCAGCAACAGCATAAGGCCAAATCTGGTAACCTCTTTTTTCTGGGTTTATTGAAATTCTTTTTAGGATTTCAGTGTACTTTTTCTTTTGTTTTCTTCTTCTTAAGTTTCTTAAACCTTCTTCAATATTTTTTTCATCTGTCAGTTCTTCAAAAAGCATCATGTTTGCTTCCGATTCTTCTACCCACCTATCCAATTCATCATGTTCCTCAGGTGTTAGAGTTTCATTGATAAAACCCGCTACTAAATAGCCAATTCTTTTGGCATGTTCCTCGCTTTGGTTTATATCATTATTCATACCCTTAAGTTAGAAAATTTACAATCTCTCTGGCTTCAACTTTATTAATAAATTGCAGCACTCCATGTTTAAGCAGGAAATGAGATTTGATTATTAATACGTACAATTATCTAAACCATACTACTGAGATGGTAATATTTTAATAATTCCTTTTAAAAGAGATGTAACACTCCGGCAAGTAGTTTATTCGATTTTTATTATATAGTTAAATACAACATGAAATACCTGCTTATAAAAATTATGGTAACTGGATTACTAAAAGGGCAAAGCGACTAATAAAGGGTGTTTACTATTTCACATGAAAAAAACTATTTCAATAATAAACATAATGTTTATTAAATGAAACAAATATAGTAGTTTTGTTCTGTTTTAGATACATTATGAAAGAAGCTATCACCATACTACCTAAAGGATTAAAGATCCTTCTAATCATGGGAGAAAATATAAAGCTGGCCAGACTTCGTCGCAAACTAGGCACCTCACAGGTTGCCGAGCGAGCCGGCATTGGCCGCAGCACCCTCTGGAAAATAGAACAGGGCTCACCCCAGGTAGCTTTGGGTGCTTATTTCCAGGTATTATTTGTTTTGGGTCTGGAAAAAGATTTTCTAAAACTGGCAGATGACGATGAGTACGGACGAAAAATCCAGGATCTGGGACTCATCACCAAACAAAGAGCTCCTAAAAAGAAATTGAAAAACAATGGCAAATCAAGATAAAACCATCTATGTATATGCCGACTGGATACCATTAGCAGAACCAACCCTTTTAGGTATACTTTCAGCTGCTCATATCAGGGGTAAAGAAATATTTTCCTTTGACTATGATGAAGCCTTTCTGAAGTTGGGAAAATCATTTCTTCTCGATCCTGATCTGCAGTTCTTCACTGGTCCCCAGTACACCAGGGATGATAAGCCCAACTTCGGAGTCTTCCTCGACTCATCTCCCGACAGGTGGGGTCGCGTACTCATGAAAAGAAGAGAAGCAATTCTTGCAAAAAAAGAAAATCGTAAAGTCACTACGTTGTTTGAATCTGATTTCCTGCTTGGTGTTTATGATCAACATAGAATGGGAGGTCTGCGTTTTAAAACAGATCCTGAAGGCGAATTTTTAAATAATAATAAAAAACTGGCTTCACCTCCCTGGGCTTCTTTACGCGATCTCGAGTTTGCAAGCCTTCAACTCGAAAAAGATCCCGATATAAAAGATGATGAAGCGCTGAAATGGTTGAATATGTTACTGGCACCCGGTTCCTCTTTAGGAGGTGCACGGCCTAAGGCAAGTATTCAAAACAAGGATGGCAGCTTATGGATAGCCAAATTTCCTAGTGCCGGTGACGAACATAATGTCGGAGCCTGGGAAATGGTTGCATTTGAAATAGCTTCTGCCGCAGGACTGAAAGTAGCACCTTCTATTATAAAAAAGTTTTCCGGCAACTACCATACATTTATCAATAAAAGATTCGACAGAGACGCCGGAGAGAAAAGAATACATTTTGCTTCTGCTATGACTTTATTAGGACAAAATGATGGTGTGGATTTTCAGGCAGGTATTAGTTATCTTGATCTTGCTGAATTTATCACACGTTACGGAAGCAATGTAAATGAAGACCTGAAAGAATTATGGAAAAGAATCGTTCTTAATATATGTATCAAAAACACTGATGATCATTTACGCAACCACGGATTTTTACTTACAGAAGATGGATGGTCCTTATCACCTGTTTACGATGTCAATCCCTTCCCCACAGGTACAGGTTTGACACTGAACATATCAGAAGACGATAATTCTCTTGATCTTGATCTGGCTTTGTCTGTTATAAAATTTTTTCGCCTGAAACCTTCAGAAGCCACTTCCATTATTTATGGTATAAAAGACGCTGTCAGTCAATGGCAAAAAATAGCAAAAAAAATAGGCATTCCCTCTTCTGAACAAATACTTATGGCTGCTGCATTTATTTAATTATAGTCTGGTCACGTTCTATGTTTTTATAATTCTAGCTAATAATTGTAATAC
>JACDAZ010000074.1 GCA_013695175.1 Flavisolibacter sp.
CGCAAATACCGCGGCGAAGAACCGTTGGATGCCGTAGCCTTTCTCCGGCTGATGAAAGAAAAAATGGCGCTGATGAATATTGATAAGTCGTTAACGAGCCGCTCATTGAATGAAGGGTTTTCCGGTGGAGAAAAAAAAAGGAATGAAATTTTCCAGATGGCTATGCTGCAACCTAAGCTGGCAATACTGGACGAAACGGATTCAGGTTTGGATATTGATGCCATACGCATTGTAGCAAATGGTGTAAATCAATTAAGAAATAAGGATAATGCAGTTTTGGTAGTCACCCACTACCAGCGGTTACTGGATTATATAGTTCCGGATTTTGTGCATGTATTATATAATGGACGTATAGTAAAATCAGGAACAAAAGAACTGGCACTTGAACTGGAAGAAAGAGGCTATGATTTTATAAAAAACGAAGTAGGACAGGAAGCTTAATTACAAAGTTGAATGAAGATGTTAGAAACCATAAAACAAAAATACCAGCAGTTACAATCCAATAATGGCAGTAGTGTGCTAACACCTATTGAGCAAAATGCATTTAAAGCTTTTGATTCAATGGGATTACCTACAGTTAGAAATGAGGAATGGAAATACACCCGCATAAGCAGCGTCTTCAACAAAGAATATGCTTTTAACCCTGAAAGTATTGTTTCAAATTTTACATCAAAAGATTTGGAGGCTGTTCGGTTGCCGGGTCATGAAGAGGCTAATGAATTATTTTTTATTAACGGTATTTACTCCACTGCATATTCAACTGTTCGTTCCGGAGCATTAGTTATTCAATCTTTGGAAGAAGCTTCACAAAATAATTTTAAAGAAATTGTCCGACAAAATTTAGGACATAGCAGTAAGTACATTCAGGATGGTATTCATGCCTTAAATACTGCTTTTTTACAGGAAGGCGTTTTTATTCATGTAAAAAAAGGTCAGGTTGTTGAGCAGCCAATATATATATACCAAATTATTGATGCACGGTCTGTTAATATACTTTCACAGCCGCGTCTTTTAATTCATGTTGCTGAAAATGCACAGGTTGAATTTGTTGAAACATATGTAACCCTGGGTTTGTCTGAAAGTTTTACAAATGAAGTAACAGAAGTGGTGGTTGAAAAAGATGCCATTGTTGAATATTATAAAATTCAAAATGATGCTGCACACAGCAACCAGGTAAATACAACTCATTTTCGCCAGGTTGGTAAAAGTGTTGTTCATACTGTTGCCATTTCTTTAAACGGAGGCATAGTTCGCAATAATTTAAATATTGTGATGGAAGCTGAGCATAGTGAAGCAGATTTACATGGACTTTATTTCTTACGCGGACACACACATGTTGACAACCATACTATTGTTGATAATGTAAAGCCTCATAGTCTTAGTAATGAATTGTACAAAGGCATCATAGATGATAATGCAACAGCCGTTTTTAATGGTAAAATATTTGTACAAAAGGATGCACAAAAAACAAATGCTTTTCAATCCAATAAAAATATACTGCTTTCAGAAAATGCTACAGTAAATACAAAACCCCAGTTGGAAATATTTGCTGATGATGTAAAATGTTCACATGGGTGTACCATTGGACAGTTAGATGATGAAGCCTTGTTTTATTTACGCTCGAGGGGTATTTCAGAAAAAGCTGCTGAATCTTTACTGGTGCATGCCTTTGCAATTGATGTTTTAAACCACATCAAATCAGAACCCATTCGAAACTATGTTGACCAATTGATAACAGACAGACTTGATGTTGAATTCGTATAATTTGTGTAATCAGATAATTCGTGCAATTCGTGTAATTCGCGAATATTAGTGTTTAATAATTCGTGCAATTCGTGTAATTAGTGTAATTCGTGTTTAAATAATTCGTGTTTAAATGATTGAACTAGCCGGAATAGATGTTTTAGATATTAACCAGGTAAGAAAGCAGTTTCCTGTGCTGAATCGTGAGGTAAAAGGAAAGCCACTGGTGTATTTTGATAATGCCGCTACCACGCAAAAACCACAGGTGGTAATAGATGCACTGGTAGATTATTATTCTTCTTACAATGCCAATATTCACCGCGGTATACACTCACTGGCTGAAGAAGCAACCGCTGCGTATGAATCAACAAGAGATCGGGTTCAGGAATTTATAAATGCAGAAAGCAGGGAACAGATCATTTTTACAGGAGGCACTACGGAAGGCATCAACCTGATAGCTCAGACATGGGGCCGGCAAAATATAAATGAAGGTGATGAGATCATTGTTTCTAACATGGAACACCACTCCAACATTGTTCCATGGTATATTTTATGCGAAGAAAAAAAAGCAAAACTAAAGGTGATTCCTATTAATGAGGATGGTGATTTGCTTTTAGATGAATATGAAAAGTTGTTAAGTGCAAAAACAAAACTCGTAGCAATAGTACATGTTTCCAATGCATTGGGTTCTATCAATCCTATAAAAAAGATCATTCAAAAAGCACACGAAGCAGGTGCGGTTGTATTGGTAGATGGAGCACAATCATCTGTTCATCTTGATATTGATGTGCAGGACATGGATTGCGATTTTTTTGCATTCTCATCTCATAAATTATATGGTCCTACCGGTGTGGGTGTATTGTATGGAAAAAAAGAATTACTTGAAGCCATGCCGGTTTACCAGGGTGGTGGAGAAATGATAAAGGAGGTTTATTTTGATAAAGTGGTTTATAATGACCTGCCTTATAAGTTTGAAGCGGGCACACCCAACATTGCTGATACAATAGCTTTCAAGGCTGCGCTTGATTTTACAGAACAAATAGGAAAAGATAAAATCAGGAAACACGAAAATGAATTGCTTGCTTATGCCACAGAACAACTGGAACAAATTGAAGGTTTAAGAATAATAGGTAAAGCAAAAAATAAGATCAGTGTTATTTCATTTGTGGTTGACAAAGTGCATCCTCAGGATCTTGGAATTTTATTAGATAACAGGGGTGTAGCTGTTAGGACAGGTCACCATTGCGCACAACCTCTTATGGAATGGTTCT